>PBOG01000072.1 GCA_002724245.1 Planctomycetaceae bacterium | reverse complement strand
GCGGCGTATCCATGGCCACCCATGATCACCTTTTCGCATGCTGCCGGCAAGTTGACGCGGTCCTGGGCACTGTTCAATGGCGCTGCTTCAACGGCGCTACTTCAGGGGCGCTACTTCAGGGGCGCTGGAACCCCTGCGGATCGATTTCCCCATTCAACTCCGTCCGCGTGTAGTCATGGACGAGTTTCATTTGATCCTGCCCGACCTCCATGGTCACTTTGTGCGGCAAGAGGACGCCATGGTGCTCCTGGAAATCCGCGTAGGTCTGGACCAGGGTGACGTCGCTGCCCAGTTGCGGATCGTTGATGGTCAGCGTCAGGCCGACGAGCCGCTTGCTCTGTTGATCCAGGTAAAACGTACCGCCAGGCGGGCCACTGGCCTGCACGGCGTCACAGGTCAGCCCGGCGAATTCCCGCGTTCCCAGCAACTTGATGGCACCGAACACCCCGCCGCGCAGCGGCACCAAGGGACTGACGGCCGCTACCATCCTGAGCTGTACGCGCTGGTACGGTTGGGCGTCCTGCACACCCGCCTGCGTGTCCTTGGACCAGGCGGTCTGGCCGTTCCAGCCGAGTGTCTGCTCGTAGGCATCGCCGAGATTCATGACCGAGCGGGCCTGCGCATCCACGACGGCCACACGCTCGGTCGTCCCGTCGAAGGCGCCGAACTCCCCTTCCACATGCACCGTTCCGGTCCGCTTGATCGTTTTGACGCGGGCGATGGCCGCCGCCTCACCCAGGGACTCGATGGCGGCATCCAGAATCGATTCGATCGACGCCCCAGCCGGTGTGTCGCTCTCCGAGGAAACCGCGGACGCCGCCGCTTTCGCAAGCTCCGGCTCTGCGGCTGGCGGTGCGTCAAGGGTTGCCGCTGCTTTGGCGGCTGCGGTTGGACTGCTGTCCGCCTCCGCACGCTTTTCACTGACAGGCGCTGGCCCAGTTCCTGCGACCCCAGCTACGTCCGACCCAGGATCGTCCGCTGTCGCCGCAGCGGGCACCGCCGGCGACTCAGACGACGTGCAGCCGCCGACTACCAACAGCCCTGTCACCACGCCCCAACTGTAGAGTAACCGTTTCATTCGATTGCACATCCTGTTGCCGTCGTGAAAACCGCCGATCCGGCGTACTACACCGCGGCTACCAGCTGAGCGTCCCGTTGCTCTGACCAAACGACTCCGTTGGCAAACCGGCCTGGTTGAGCATCGTAACAAACAAATTACAGAGCGGGGCGTCACGACCCTGTTTCTGCGCCACGTAGCGACCGTGCTGGAACCCGCCACCGGCCAGAAAGACCGGTAGATTTCTGGCATGGTGGGCGTTAGCGTTGCCCAGATTGCTGCCGAACAGGATCGACGTGTTGTCCAGCAGCGTCCCGCCCTGTTCCGGTTTCTCTTTCATCTGGCTGAGCAGACTGCCAAAACACTTGAGGATCTCAGTTTCGATCTTCTCCAGCTGCGCAATCTTCGAGCGATCCTGCCCGTGATGCGAAAGGTTGTGGTGATTGCCGGTGACGCCCTCGACCTGGGGTACCACAAAGTGGTCCTGGATCATCACACTGACCACGCGGGTCGAATCGGTTTGCACGATCAGGGGCACCAGGTCCATCAACAGCTGCGCCCGGCCAATCAGGTCCCGCAGATCGGGGATATCGGCGGGCGGCTCGGCAGCCACTTGGGGCTTCGGCTTGTCGAGCCAGCCCTGCACCTCGGTAATGGTCGCTTCGGCCGCCCGTACCGAATCCAGAAAATCGGTGAGCAGCTGGTTGTCCGCGCCACTGACCTGGCGACGCACGACCTTGGTTTGCTCTCCCAGTTCGTCGAGGATACTGCGACCGTCGTCCAGCTTGCGTTTCTGGGTCTGGACCTCCGCCGCTTTACCCTGCAGGAACAGCTGGGCGAACAACCGGGACGGGCTTGTCTGGGCAGGAATCATCACCCCGCCACTGGTGTAGGACTGGCTCTGGGCCTTGGCGGTCCCCAGCGAAAGCGAAGGGTAGCGGGTGACGTAGCCCAGCCGCGCCGCTGCCAGCTGGTCCACTGAAATCGTGTTACGAAAACCGCCCATTCCGGGCTTGCGGGCAGAGGTTAGCCAGGTCATCTCGCTATCGTGCGGCTGCCGGCCGGTCTGGTCCTCGTGAGACAGACCCGAAAACAGCGTGAAATCCTGCCGGTGGTCTTTGAGTAATTCCAGGTAGGGGGTCGATTCGTAGTCGGCGCCGGGAGTCTGGGGCCATAACAGCGGCGGGTGCAGTCCGAGCGTCGTACAGACAAAGACCATCCGCTGGGGAGGCGCATTTATGGCGGCCCCTTGCAGCGGTTGCATCGACTCGAGTAGAGGCAGCGATAGAGAAACGCCTGAGGCTTGTAACAGGGTGCGGCGATTCAGTCGGTGGTTCATCACGCGTTCAACCTGAACTGGTGGTTATCGATGTCGAAAAAGTTTGCTCTGGACAACGGCGTGCAGCAGGTCCCGCACGGGAAAATCAGCTGGTTGGGCACGCTGGAGAATTACTTCGATTTCGGCGCGATCGGCGAATTGGATCTCGCCACCGGTGGCATAAACCATCAGCTGCGAAACAAAATGCCGCGCGACCTGTTCCTTCTTCGCCAGCAGATGCTGTTTGAATTCCTCAATACCGGCGAATTCCTGTCCGTCCACGGTCGTCCCGCTGGGATCGACAGCAGGTCCCTGCCGGGGAGGATTGCGAACCGGAAAACCGCCCAACGACCGCTCACCGCCCGACGCGCGGTAGTGTGTACGAAAGCCACCGATCGGGTCAAAGCTCTCCAGGGCAAATCCGGGCGGGTCGATGGCGCGATGGCATTTATTGCAGGTCTCGTTCTCGCGGTGGGCCGCCAGGATCTCGCGGATCGTGGTCTGCCCACGCGTATCCGGCTCGATGGAACCGATACCCGGCGGGGGTGGTGAGGGCGGTGTACCGAGAAAATTGGTGAGGACAAAGTTACCACGTGTCACCGGAGAGGTGGTGGTCCCGTTGGCGGTCGTCTTCAAGATGGCCGCCTGGGTGAGCATACCGCCGCGCGGACTGCCGGCGGGCAGGGCCACTTTACGGAAGTGCTGCCCCTGCACATTGGCGATGCCATACAACTCCGCCAGCCGGCGATTGACGAACGTAAAATCCGCATCGATCAGTTGTCTGAGGCTCAGGTTCTCCTGGAGGAGCTCGCTGAAAAACAGCTGCGGTTCTTGTGGAATCGACTTGGCCAGGATCTCGTCGTATTCCGGGTAGAGCCCTTCGTCGGGCGTAGTCGCATTGACCTTATGCAACAACAACCACTGCCCCAGAAAGTCACGCACGAAACGCTCCGCCTTGTCGTCGGCCAACAGCCGGTTCACCTGGCCGGCGAGCACCCCGTCGTCGGAAAGTTTTCCCTGGCGGGCCAACTCAAAGAGCTCCTCATCAGGCAAACTTTTCCAGAGGAAGTAGGAGAGACGAGTGGCCAGGGCGTAGTCATCGAGCGGCCCCGGTTTCCCCGTGAACAACAGAAACTGGGGCGAACTCAGCATTGACCGCAGGGGAATCCGGACCGCGTCGAGCAATGCCCGGCCCTCGGCGAGCGCCGGTTTGGCCAGATCGATAAACGGCTGCAATTCGCCCTCGGTCGCAGGTCGACGCCAGACCCGGGGGGCAAACTGGGTGACGATCCGGGTTACCTGCGCGAGCGGATCCTGCGGTGCCTCGGCGGTATACGGCCCGTCAGGGGCCCCGGACGCGGAGACCAGCTTCACGCCCTGAAGTAATTGCTGGCTGCTGGGCGGAGGCCAGGAGGCAACCAGTGGACCTTCGATGATCTGCGACATAATCGCCAGCCCGCGACCCTTGTAGTTCCTGGCGCCACCGCTGGCGAAGATCCCGTTGAACGACGCGACGCCCCCCGCATCAAAGCTCAGGTAGGGAATATCACCCGGCTGCAAATAGGTGTCGAACACGATCGTTTCCGGCTCGCCCGGCTGCAAGTCGTGGGCTTTCGCCAGCCGTGCCCCGCCGGTCGGATCCTTGACAATGAACTTGGCCGTCACCGGCGTCCTGGACTGGTAGGCGGCCACCCGGGCTGTGATCCGGTAGGTTCCCGGAACAGGAACACCGAATTGGAAGATCGTGAGATAATCCACATCGGCAAACAGGGCGATGCCCTTGCCGAATCGCAACTTGCGGGTAATGCTCCCGCCCAGGTTGAGCGGCTTGGTGTGCCATTCGTCTAGATACGCGAAATCGGTCACACCACGACGGTACGGCTTGCGGCCCAGGTTGATGGCCAGGTCGAGTGCGTGATCGGCCGCCTCCAGGTAACTCTGCATGTGTACCGCGGAGATCCGCTGCGTAGCACCAACGGTGTCGAAACTGCCCGACTCGACCTCGTCCGGAATCCCCTGGGTCACATCCCTCTCGATCAACAGCAAATCGCGGAGCGTGTAGCCCAGTTCAAGTTTGGTCAGGCGCCGCACCGGCACGCGCCCCCCGGCGCGCTGCTGGTCCGCCAGGCTGCCCGCCTGGAGGTGCTTTTCCAGCGCTCCCAGCGCTCGCTTCAGCTGGCCTGGATCGGGTCGCTGCTCCGACTCGGGGGGCATTTCACCGGCGCGCAAACGGTCAAACACACTCACCCAGCTGCGAAAGTTGGCCGCACGTACCAGGTTGTCTCCCTCGGTCGAAACCTGGGCGAGCAAGGATTGCAAGTTCAGGCCGGTCTCGGTGTTGCTGTCATGGCAACCAACGCAGGACGCCTCCAGTAGCGGTGCCACCCCTTTCTGCAGCGACTGGGCGGCCGCCGACCGGTCCCAGAAACCGGCGGCCCACAACAGCCCGATCGCAATCAACCAACATGGATACTTCATCTGCTGCGCTTTCCTGTCGCTCTGTCACCCATTCGCACCAGTCGACCACCGCGTCACGGCATCACTCGGATTGCTGACTGTTGACGAAGTCGGCGATCGCCTGGGCCTCCTGAGCGTCGATAAAACCGTCCTTGTCCTGATCCTGCTGGTCAAAGAAGGGCTTGAGTTGCTCATTCGCCTCGTCCTTGGCGATCTTGCCGTCACCGTTCTTGTCCATGAAGCTGATCAGCTGTGCTGCCGTCAGTCCCTTTGGGGGCGGTGGTGATTTCTGGGCCTCTTTCTCTGAGCCCGCATGCTGACCATTGATCATGTCGGCGAGCGTCTGGGCTTCCGCGACGTCCAGAAAACCGTCTTTGTTCTGGTCAAACTGAGCGAAGGCGGGCTTCAATTGATCGTTCGCTTCGTCCTTGGCGATCTTGCCATCGCCGTTCTTGTCCATGAAGCCGATCAGCTGCGCTGCCGTCATCTCCCCCTGCGGTGGCTTTGCAGACGGCTGGGAGGCGGTCGGTTGATCCTGCATGTCTTTGACCATCACCTGGGCTTCCTGCACATCGATGCCCCCATCTCCGTTGGCGTCGATCTCGCCAAAAAACAACTTGAGATCCTCGGAGGACTCATCCTTGGTGATCTTGCCGTCGCCATTGGCATCCATCGCCTGGACAACCTGCTCCGCTGTCATAGCGCCGGTCTCCTGGGTATCGCCGGCACTGGAGACCTGGCCCGCCTCGCCAGACGGCTTGTCGAAGCGGGCCACGTCGATCTGGCCATTCAGTTCGGTCGCCTCGATGACATACGTCACCGTCGTTGCGGGTTGGCTAACCTGTAACGTTCGCTTGCCGGCCAGGGGCACGCCCTCGACGGCCTGATAATCCGCGAACGTCACGTCGATCGTACCCGGCACCGACATTCCCTCAATCAGTTTGGTCTCCTGGTTGAGGTAGAACTCGACAGGGGATCCCTCCACGGTAACGACGGTGCACTGCTGCCCATTCCATTCCCGCTCACCCATTTCCTTGAGCGCACCGGCACCGCGCTCGGCGGCCAGCGCGACCAGCGGCCCTGGCTGGCCAATCAATTTATTCGCCAGCAGCTCTTCCGCCGCGGTATCCACCACGCCATTTTGCGTGTCGTGCGTCCAACCCACCTCGCCACTCCAGCCGTCGCGGCGGAAGAATCCAGTCATCTCCATTGCCATGTAGCCTCGGTCCTGGGCCACGTCGTAGGTCTCTTCGATGGTGCCGCTAAAGGCAAATCCTCCACTGGAGCCGCTGACCTGGCCGGTAAGGTGCATAGTCTTGATCCGGGCGACCGCCTCAGCGCCCCCCATGGCCCGGATGTGGTCGGCGATGATTCCCCCGGCCGGTGCGGCCGCCGGGGCCGTGACGGGCGTACTGGAGACTGGCTCCGTAGTAGCCGGCGGGGAACCGCTGGGCGTCGTTGACTGACTGCAACCGGCCAGCAGCGTCAAGGCAAGGGGCCAGGAGAACGCGATCGAAGGACGCTGCATGAGGATCTCACTGAGGGCTGAAATAACGGGAAAGAAGTTATTCGCCGGTGTCGCCGCGCTCTTGCCCGAAAATCGCGCAGTGGCCAGCACGCACTATCATCTTCCGGATTCGGAGGTCGTGGTTACAGGGGAAGCACCCTGATTGGCCGAAAATTCTTTGCTATTTCCATCCCGCAATGGCGCGTACCACCTCACCGCGGTACCAGGTAGCAGCCCGCCAGCTGGTCGTGCAGACCTTGTGCGGGCCGTACGATGGCCATCGCCAGGCCACCGCAGCAGAGCGGCAACAGCACTGCTGTGAGGATCCCGTGTCCGTCGGTCAACCAATCTGCCACGCCCATCAGCAGGAAAAAAGGCCCCCAGCCAAGCAACCAGCGGAACACCAGGCGCAAACGCCCCGCGGGTTGCCCCCGCGCGTTGACCACCGCAATCCGAAACAGCTGCTGTCCCACCGTCGTCCCCAACACGGCCAGTGTCAGCAGCTGTCCGAGTCCCAACAGCCAGATCATACCCAGCGCTGCGGCCCCCAGTTCCTGCCACCGTGACTGCGATGTTTCCCGTCGCTGCCGCGCGACAAACGTCACCAGCGCGTCGGCCACCTGGTCCTCTGCTTGCTGCAGCGGCACTCCGGTCACGGCGGAGGCCCCAGCGACAGCCTGCTTCAATTCCCGCCGCTCTTCCCGAGTCAGCAAGCGAAACTTCTGGTAGTCCTCGTCGTCATCGACGACACCGAACGTCTCATACTGGTAATGGCTGGCAAGGTGGATATCGACCGCAGCGCGGAGCGTGTCGTTTTCCTCCAGCGTCATGCGCAGGCGCAGTACCTCATTGAGCGGTGGCAGTTGCGGATAGAGCGCCGCCAGGGCGTTCGTTTTCTCACGTTCCACCAACGGCTCACTGACAACGGAGACGGCCAGCAGGCCAATCAGGGTTGCGGGAATCCCCAGCAGCGATGCGGCGCGAAGCGGGCGGTCGATGCGTGCCGGCTGATTCAAGAGTGAGCGAAAACAACCGGCCAGGAAGCTCAACTTCTCGAAACCTTCCGCCGCCAGGTTGTCCAGCACGCCACGTGCATGCAAGGGTACCGTGTGCATTGTCACCCGGCTGGCAATCTCCGCCAGAAAACGCTGTTTCCCCGCCTGGTCCGCCACTTCGATAGATGCGGCCAGCACTTCCCGCTGGGGCCAGGGATCGTCCAGCAGGATGGCGCGTCCGTTGAGTGTGATCCAGACCTGGTCAAAGCTGAGACGCGCGGGCAGCGTACCGTCCTGGGAAGCTTGTGCCACCTCGACCGTCAGTTCGTACAACCAGTGACACCCGGCCTCCCAGCCGGGCGGCTGCTGGCCTGCCAGTACGTCGGAGAGTGGCAAACCGGGCCGGGCCTCAAACACATCCCAGGCCTCTCCCCGTGTAACCACCTCCTGCAGCCAGCGTGCCCGACCTGGCCGTGCGCAGCGCCGGCGTGCTTCGGCCAGTGGTGTATCACCTCGTTTACGGAGCCAAACCGTGCGCCTGATGGTCGGATCGAAGGCGGAAACCCAGTCTGCAGCCAGCCTCTGCACCACCAGATAAGGTCCCAGCGTGCTGGCCTGCCCCGCCGCAATCTCCGGCGGGCCACCGATGACCTGCTTGGGATCGAGCAGCGGGCGTTCGACGCGTCCGGGCCTTTCCACAACACGGGTACCGGTCAACAGATCCCAGAGGACCGCCTGACCATTGCGGCGCCGCATGGTGGCCAGCGGTGCCAGCACCAGGCAAATATAAGATGCCGACCAAAACAAGGCCGCCAGTAGCCTCTGCTGCTCGAGCCCCACCGTGGAAACCAGCATCCAGCCCAGGCTAGCAAACAAGCCGGCGGTCAAAATTGCCAAATAACGCAGGACAACGACGAGCAGAGGCCGCAGCAGGGCCCGGCCATAGCCGACCGGCCGACCATCCTCGCAGACCACGCGCAGCCCGATCAAGCGTTTGCCCAGGCCGATTCCGCCGCGCCCTTCCGCGAGGCCAAAATAGGCGACGTACCAGAGCAACAGACCCAACCTGAGCGGCCATCCCTGGGACCACGATAATTCAGCGATCGACGCCACACCGTACCAGGCGGCAGCGACGCTTCCGGGCACCAGCCCGGCTAGAAATTCATCCAGCACGCAAGCGACCGACCGCTTCGACCAGGGTGCCGGCTGCGGCACCTCTGAACTGAACGGCCGCAGCGCCTCCCGCAAGGCCTGGTAACTGGCGAACCGTTGCTCTGGTCTCTTCGCCAGACAGCGCGCCACCACCAGGGCTAAACCGGCGGGCGCGTCACGGCGGATTTCCGTGAGCAATTGTGGTTTCTCGTCCAGCACGGCAGCCACGATCTGCACCGGGTTTTTGCCCGCAATCGGCGCCTGGTCGGTCAGCAACGAGTACAAGGTGGCGCCCACCGAGTAGATGTCGGCGCGGAGGTCGACCTCGTCACCACGGAGCTGCTCGGGGGCGGCGTAGGCTGGCGTCCCCAACACGACCCCCGTGGCCGTGGCAAACGAGTCGATGCTGGCCACGGTGGAGACCGACAAGCCGTAGTCACCGACCTTCACACCCCCTTCGGCATCGACGAACACATTGGACGGTTTGACATCGCGATGCAGCACACCCGCCGCTTGCGCCGCTTCCAGGCCCGCAATCAAACCGAGCACCACATCGACCGCCTCGGGGACTGGCAGGGGACCGTTTTCCTGGAGCTGATCCGCCAGTGTGCCTCGGTCGGCGATCTCCATGGTGATCACCGGAATGCCGTCGATTTCCTCCGTCCCGAACACATACAAACTGTTGGGATGACTGATGCCGGCCGCCAGCCGACCTTCGCGCAAGAAGCGGCCGCGAATCTCCGCCGATTCGAGATTCTGCGAGAGCATTTTCAGCGCCACCCGGCGGCCCGTCGAGGTTTGCTCGGCTTCGAACGCCGCGCCCATACCGCCACGTCCGAGAAACCGCAGTAACCGGTAACCACCAAAATCGCAAGGCAGGTCCGCGACGCCGGGCAGTGTCGCCTCCGGCACAGGGGTGGCACCGCCGGCGGCGTCGACCGTCAGGACCTCGGTATCGGCCATCACTTGCAACAGCAGGCAACCCGGACAAAGTTGCTCGGCACCGGCCACCGGGAGTGGCCCGCCACAACGTGGACAGAGATGATCAGCGGTGCCCGTCATGATGCTGGACTCGTGCCAAATCCTACTTGCAAGTCTGCTGGTTCCTGTGATGCGACAAACGGTGTTCGCGCTGGGGTGAACTTACTGGGGCCTGCTCAGCAGGGCCGTTACCAGGTACTGCATCTCCGCGTCGATGTCCGCCGGATCGTCGACCGTCTGGGCGATTTCGCTGCGCAACAGCTGGCGGTACTGTTTGCGTAACCGGTGGACCGCAACCTTGACGGCGCCCAACGTCATGTTAAGTCTCTGGGCCGTCTCCTGCGGCGCCGGCAAATCACCCGCCAGGCTCACCTTGAGCTCATTAAACTGGGCCCCCTTTCCGAGGGACTCCGCTTCCCCGCGCAGTTTACACAACGCCCGAGCGGTGACTTCCTGGGCCCATTCGCGATCGAAGCGGGCATCCGGCTCGATCGCCTGAGCGGGCTCCAGTGCGTAACGTGCCTCCGGGCTGAGCGCATCCAGGTCGATGACCGTCACGTCACCGCCCCGTTTTTTGGCCTGCCGGCGCTCCCGCTCGTGTGACAGAAAGTGCTTCACCGCACCGAGCAAATACGAGCGAAAGCGGCCTTTGGCGGGATCCGCGGCGGCAAAACTACCCGGCTCGACAAAACGCACAAAGAACGATTGTGTCAGGTCGTGGGCATCCGCGGCGGCGTAACCGCGACTCCGTACGAAGGCATACAAGGGGTACCAGTAGGCGTGGCAGAGTTCCGCCAGCGCCAGCCGGGCTCTGCTCTGGCTTTCCGGCTGCTGCCGGGCCGCCACCACCAGGCTCCACTGGGTGGTCGCAAACTGTCGCTGATCCGGAGAACTGTCCATGGGCTTATCTTAACGGGAACATCCTTTTGCAGGCATGTTGATTTAGACAAGAGCAAGGAGACCGCCCGGCCAGAGTGAGCCCCCCCTCCGACAGTAACGCAACACAACCCGCTGACTGCGGGGCCTTTTGCGGCGTGGGTGATTGACAAAACCGTCAAACCGACACTATACAGCAAGATACTGATACTCATTATCAGCACCCTGCTCCAGGGCAGCCAAGGCCGATCACGCGGTTATCGGTACACACAGATACTGTCTGTTTGTATGTACCCGCTATGGCCCGCGCCACCTTTGGCCAACAATCCCACCTGCCTCGCCCCGCTGTCCGTTGATCAAGGAGAATCTAATGGCAACTACGACCACGCCGATAAATGCCCTGACAGCTGCCGCCTTTGCAACTCCCGAGAAATTTACCGCCTTCTGCGCGAATGGTGGCCAGCCGCTAGGCGGCATTATCGGTGGTAAACGAATCTCCGGGTCAATGAACGCCACCTTCCAGACGACGGATCCTGGCTCTCAGGAAGTCCTGGCGACGGTGTCGGAAATGGGCGAAGCCGAAGTGAGTCACGCGGTCGACGCCGCGACTCAAGCCTTCCATGGAAATGGTAGCCAAGGCTGGCGGGACGTTGCTGTCGAAGAACGGATCGCCCTGGTCAACCGGCTGGTCGAATTGTGTGAGCGGGATCAAGAAGTCCTGCTCGCCTGCGAAATCCGCGACGGGGGAAAGGTCTCGGAACTCGCCGAGGGCGATCTGACCCAAATTCGTGCCTGTGCTGAATACTTCTGCGACGTCGCCCGCAAGATACCCATGGGAGACGGTCCTGCCACCCAGATCTCCGACGAGATGACCGGCGCCACCTACCGCGAGCCCTGGGGAGTCGTGGCCGGCATTATTCCCTGGAACTATCCGGTCGTGTTGACATCCTGGTTTATTTTCCCGGCGTTACTGGCAGGCAACACCGTCCTGATTAAACCCGCAGAAGACACCCCGCTCTCGGCACTCTACATCGGCCAACTGGCAGAGGAAGCTGGCTTCCCACCGGGCGTGATCAACGTACTCCCCGGTCGCGGCGAAATTACCGGCCAATGCATCGCTGAACATCCGGGCGTTCGCTATATCTCCTTCACCGGATCCCCGGGCGTGGGTCAATCCATCTTGCGGACCTGCGACCGTCACGGAACACGAATGAAACGCGAAATGGGCGGTAATGGATCGGCGATCGTGCTGGCCGATGCCGACCCGCCGGTCGTCGGACGCTTGGTCGGTCGTCATACGAATCAGCATTATGGCCAGACCTGCTGCACCATTCATCGTGTCTTTGTAGATGCCAAGATCGCTGATGACTTCATCGACGTCCAAAGAGACTTCTTTACTGGCTTGAAAATTGGCTACCAGGCCGACGAGGGTACCCAGCTTGGCGCTGTCGTGAACTCGACGCAGCGTCGGCGCATTCTGCAGGCGCAACAGGAGGCCGCCGCCCGAGGCGGCCAACCGATCCTGGCTGGCGGCCCCGCAGAAGTGAGTGGCCGAGATGGTTTCTATCTGAAACCGGCCCTGTTTCGCACAACCCCCGGAGTCGAGTGCAATCCGGCAGAGGTCTTCCACACCTTCGCGACGGTTTGCCCGGTTGATTCCGCCGAAGAAGCATTGGCTTTAGCGAACAGCTCACCGTACGGACTGGGGGCCAGTGTCTGGACGCAAGACGTCGAACGCGGGATCGCCCTGGCCAAACAGTTTCGCGACGGAACGTGCCAGGTGAACTGCCACAACTCGATCGCCTACGGCCTGCCCTACGGAGGACAAGGCATCTCAGGTGGTCCCGGAGGTGGGGTCAATTGCGAAGACACGTTCCTGGACTACACTCAGGTCAAAGCGGTCTACGTCTCGGCGTACCCTGGCTAGTACGAGCACACCTAACGCTCGATCGCTCTGAACCGCGACGCCATACTTTTCCACCACAAACTCTCGTGAGGAAATTCCCATGCACTGGACACGGGTTCTCGCAACACTGGTACTCTGTGGCCTGTCGACAGTATCCCATTCGGAACCACCACCGACCGAGGCGACCAAGGGCGATCCGCTGGTCGCGAAATACGTCGAACTGGAAACCGCCAGGCGAGGGAAACCTCTAGTGCCCAACAGCCGGGAAGCCTGGCAAAAGCAGCGCGATGGTTGGCGGGCCCAGCTCAAGCAACACTGCTTTGGAGCCTGGCCTGACGAAAGTCTGCCGCTGGACGCCAAAGTTGTGTTTGAAGCCGAGCAGGGGAGTATGGCACTGCGAGCGATTGACTTTACCAGCCAGGGCCCCTTTCGTCTGCGACTCTACATCGCCCACTACCCGGGACTGGAAGACCCTGACCTGATCGTGCTGAATCCGCTCACCGAAGAGGGCTGGGTCGACTTTCTGGCCACTATGCGGCCTGGTTTTGAAGCCGAACTCAAGGGACTCACACTTCCCCCGGCCGACGAAAAGGCGTTCAAACAGACCCAAGGCATGTTTCGTTCGTTTAAATGGGCCATGGCCTATTTCGCACCCTGTGGCATCGGACCCACGGCCTGGGATCCGAGTGAAGCCGGGCAAAAAGAACGCCAACAACAGTTTCAACTGCTGGGCCAAACCGTCGACAGCATGCGTGTCTGGGACGTCCGGCGGGCGATGCAAACACTGCGGTCCAAGGGCGGAATGAAAACCGTTCCGCTATGGCTCCAAGCGGGAGGCCACATGTCGGGCGTCACTCTGTATGCCTCGCTGTGGGAACCCAAAATCACGCGTCTGGATCTCTACGACCTGGCTGGATCACATCGCGACGGACCGTTCTTTCTGAATATTCACCGTATCCTGGATACTCCCCAGGCAGTCGCCATGGCCTCGGAAAGGACCCAGGTATTGATCTACCAGGAAGAGAATCGCCATTGGGACTATCCCCTGGAGGTTGCCAAAAAGTTAGACTGGGAACAAAATCTAAGACTACTCAAGCCTCCCAGCGAGGATCCGTAGTCTGGCCGCTAGAGACCCGCCAGCGCTGTGCCGATTTCGCTCACCACAGACCACACGGAGCGTTCTCATGAAGGTGATTGACAAACAAACGTTGCAACGATCGCGAATGCTGGTTTGCAACCTTCGGGAAACACCCTCTCGCTGGAGCACGCTGGCAGCCCTGATGGTGATCGCCGCGTACCAGTGGGCCGCACTCCCCGTGGCAACCCACGCGTTCCAAGGGGACCCCGAACAGGACATCACCGAAACGGACCCTAAAGCGGCGGCCAAACAGGAAACGCTGCTGTTGGCCAATGCCAGGCAACTCACCTTTGAAGGTCGCCGTGCTGGCGAGGGCTACTTCAGCGCCGATGGATCACAACTCGTGTTCCAAAGCGAGCGCCAACAGGGCAATCCGTTTTTCCAGATTTACGTGATGGATCTGGAGACGGGCGACCTGGAACGTGTCTCTCCCGGGCACGGTAAAACAACCTGCGCCTGGATCCATCCCACCGGCAAGCACGTGCTGTTCGCCTCAACCCAAGACGACCCCGCGGCCAAACAAAAGCAAAAAGACGAGTACGCAATGCGTGAGTCAGGCCAGGAACGACGCTACTCCTGGGACTACGACGAACACTTCGAACTCTATCACCTCGACAAAGCGAGCGGCGAGTATCGCAACCTGACAAACGCCCCTGGGTACGATGCGGAAGCCTCCTGGTCACCGGATGGGAAACTGATCGCTTTCACCTCCAACCGGCTCGCCTACCAGAAGCCGATGACGGCGGATGAAAAAAAGAACTTCGCCATTGATCCGGCGTACATGAACGACATTTACATCATGAACGCCGATGGCTCCAACGTCCGTCAATTGACCGCGGTCCACGGCTACGATGGGGGCCCTTTCTTTTCACCCGACGGCAAACGCATCTGCTGGCGTCGCTTCACCCCCAATGGTGCCATCGCCGAAGTCTGGACGATGAATATTGATGGGTCGGACCAGCGGCAACTCACGCGACTCGGCGCGATGTCCTGGGCTCCCTTCTACCACCCGTCGGGCGAGTATCTGATTTTCACGACGAATCGCCACGGCTTCGCGAACTTTGAGCTCTACCTGATTGACGCAGAGGCCAAATCGACGCCGGTGCGTGTCAGTTACACCAAGGGATTTGACGGACTGCCCGCCTTTACCCCCGATGGCAAACGTCTGGCCTGGACCACCAACCGCACCCCGTCCAAACGTTCCCAGATTTTCATTGCGAATTGGGACCACGAACGAGCTCGCAAGCTGCTGGGACTGGATGACGCCGACCGGGTCGCCAGCACGCCCGGCGCCGACGCCGCCAGTGCCATCGGCAGGTCGACACGAGAGCAAACGGCTGCCGGCTTTTCCGCCGCAGACATCATCCGCCACGTCGGCTTTCTCTGCCGTGAAGAGTTACAGGGACGTCTGACGGGTACGCCGGGAGAGAAACTGGCCACCGCATACGTGGCCGCCTACCTCGACAGCCTGGGCCTGAAACCGGCCGGCGACAAAGGTACGTTTTTCCAGGAATTTGAATTTACCTCCGGCGTTGCCCTGGGCAAGAAGAACTCCCTCGTGTCTGGAAAGAAGGAGTACCAATTAAACAAAGACTGGAAACCCCTCTCCTTCTCGGGCGAAGGTGACTTCAAACCGGCCGACGTTGTGTTTGCCGGCTACGGCATGCAAGCGCGCAAAACCAAACAATTTGACGAATACGATTCCTACGTCCATCTGGACGTCAAAGGAAAGTGGGTTGTTGTCTTCCGTTACCTGCCAGAAAATGTCACTCCGGAACGCCGCCAGCAGCTCTCACGTGCGTCACAACTCCGTTTCAAAGCAACGGTGGCCAGGGACAAAGGAGCGCGAGGTCTGATCGTGGTGACCGGCCCCAACGCCAAAGCCAAAAGCCAGCTCGTTCCCTTGCGTTTGGACGGGATCCTGGCTGGGTCAAGTCTGCCGGTAATCAGCGTCACGGACGGCGTCGTCCAATCCTGGCTCGACGCCAGCGGCAAGAAAGGGCTGAAGGCCTTGCAAGACAAGCTCGACACCGGCTCACTCGCCATGGGCTTTGCCCTGAAGGGCGTCCAGGTAGCCGCCCAGGTCGAAGTCAACCGTGTCAAAGGACGTGGCCGCAACGTACTCGCCCGGTTGCAGTCAACTGACAAACCGAGTGATCAGGTGATCGTGGTCGGCGCCCACGTAGACCACCTCGGCAAAGGCGCCAGCAGCTCGTCCCTCGCGCGGGATGACGAGTCGCAGCAGATCCACTTCGGTGCGGACGACAACGCCTCAGGAGTCGCCGCGGTTCTTGAAATCGCTGAATATCTCAGCAACCAGAAAGCAAACGGCAAACTGAAGCTACGACGCGACGTCCTGTTTGCGGCCTGGTCGGGTGAAGAGCTCGGCCTGCTCGGCTCCGACCATTTCGTCAAATCCTATGGCCAGCATGCCCATCACGCGTCTGGGGTTACTGCCTCTGCAAACAACCAACCGGCCAAGGCGGCAGCGAGTGGACCTCAAACCGGATCTGACACGGGTCCCGGCGCACCCGCTACCAAGGCCGAGTCGCAAGAGAAAACCGATCCTGAAAAGGCAGCCGGCAAGGAAAAGCAAGCCACCCAAAATCCGCACGGGTCGGGACACACTCGGTCGATTTACCCGGCCGTCGCCGCCTGCATCAACATGGATATGGTTGGACGACTCAACAAAACTGTCGTGCTGCAAGGGATCGGTTCGTCCAGTATCTGGCGCAGCGAACTGGAACGCCGCAACGCGCCCGTCGGGCTGTCGATCACGCTGCAGGAAGACAGCTATTTACCCACAGACGCCAAATCCTTCTATAGCTATGGCGTGCCAGTCCTCTCTGCGTTCACCGGATCACACAGCGAATACCACACACCGCGTGACACGCCCGACACACTCAATTACGAGGGCGCCGCCTCGATCGCGCGGCTGATGGGGCTGGTCACACGGTCGCTGGCAATGCGTGAGTCGCCCCCAGACTACCTCGAACAGGCCGCACCGCAAGAACGGACTGGAGGCGCTTTACGCGCCTACCTCGGGACCATCCCCGACTACGCGGAGGAAGTCAAAGGCGTACTGCTCAGTGGCGCCCGGAAAGGCGCACCCGCAGACAAGGCGGGCATCAAGCCCGGCGATATCATCATTGGTCTGGCTGGCAAGAAAATCGAGAACATTTACGACTACACGCAGGCCATCAGCGCCCTGAAAATTGGCGAAGAAACCAGCATCATGGTACAGCGTGGGAAAAAGAAGCTCACGTTGAAAATTACGCCCGGCTCACGAGACTGACCGCAGCGTCTGCCGCCGCCTCGGCGAGAGGTTGCACGCCTTGCCTGCAAACCTGCCTTACCGTTACACCGGGTCACCCGCCTGGTAGAACGGTGGTTATTGCCGACACACCATGTCCACCGCGCGAGGAAATCGCAATGCATCGTGTCGTGTCACTTGTCAGCCTGCTGACTCTCTGCCTGACTGCAGATCGCATCGAATCCCAGGTCGTCTGGTCCGATGAATTCAACGGCGACCAGATCGACTCCGAGGTCTGGATCCATGACGTCGGCGGTCACGGTTTCGGTAACGGCCAGCTCGAATTCGACACAGCCCGCCGGGAAAACTCGCATCTCGAGAACGGGAACCTGGTGATTGCCGCCCGCCGCGAGTCGTACTTCGGCAAGCCCTTCACCTCCGCCAGGCTGGTCACGCAAGGACGCTTCGCGTTCCTGTATGGGACCCTGGAAGCCCGGATTAAAGTTCCCGACACAGCGAACGGAGTCTGGCCCGCGTTCTGGATGCTGGGCAACAATTATCCAGCCATACCCTGGCCGCAGGCCGGTGAAATCGACATCCTGGAGATCGGCGGCAAAGAGGGGATCACCGCCGGGCTGCAGCAGCGTCGTATCAATTGTGCGTTGCACTTTGCCGGCGCGGGTGAGAAGAAAACTACTCTTGACGCCTGGCACGATGCGTCTGTTGACCTTAATCGGGACTATCACGTCTACAAAGTTTCCTGGACGCCACAGTACTTGAAGTTCTTTCTGGACGACATCGAATACGGGTCGTGGGACATCCGCTCCCCTCATTTGCGGGAATTCCACCAACCCTGCTTCCCGATCCTCAACGTTGCGGTCGGTGGCTGGGATACGTCTTACACGGGAATCTCGCGGCCGGCGGACGTGACCGCAACATTCCCCGCGAAGATGTTCGTGGATTGGATTCGACTCACCAGAAATGCCCACACCAGAACATTTTTCTCCAAGGATCATGCAGAGCAGGGGAGCTTCGGTGTCTATACGGAGCGCACCTCGGTCCGTAACGGCCTGACCTTTCAGAGCGGTGGCTCGCCAGACTTTGCCTACGGCTCGGCTGCCGCCTTATACACCTGGAATAACATGCAGCCAGCCGCCAATACTGGCTCCCCATCCGAGGGTCAGCAGTCCTGGTCCTTTGACATCGCAGCGGGGCAATGGTTCGGAATGGGTGTTTTCCTGCCCAATTTCCGCAATATGAAACACTACTCCGACGGACTGCTTCACTTCGACATCAAAACGACTTCGACAGCGCCGTTACGGATAGGAATCAAGAGTTCCCGGGCGGGAGAGTTCTTCTTGCCACTTGGCGACGCTGGTGACGAATTCGGTTTCCCTCGCGACGGAAAATGGCAAACGGTGGCGGTCCCACTGAACCGCTTCGCCAACATCGACTTCCAGACGATCCACCAGATGTTCATGATCGCGGGCGATGCACCGCAAACGGCTTTGACTCTCTCCATCGACAATGTCTGGTGGCAGCCCAGCGCCGCCAGGCCGACACCGACGCAGGGGAATTTCGGTGTTTATACCGAGTCCGCCGCCCACCGCGATGGGGGCGTCTTTGCGTTAGGAGATGCGGGCAACTTCTACATCTGGGAAAAGACGCTCCGACAAGAACGCGGCCAACCTTACGAGGGACGCGCGAGTAAACGCCTGCGTTCCGCACCTGGCGTCAACTGGTTCGGCGCGGCGTTCACTCCGAATGTCAAACACGACCTGTCGGCCTACCAAAGCCCTGCTGCCAAATTGCACTTCTGCCTCAAAACTCGTTCCACAGAGTCCTTTCTGATCGGCATGAAAAGTGGCAACATCGATGGTGTCGGCCAAAAGTGGATCCGCTTTCAGCCAGGTCAGGACCCTTACGGTTTTGTCCGCGACGGCAAATGGCATGTCATTGAAATCCCGATGTCCGACATCGCCACGGAAGTGGACCTCTCAGAGGTCAGCCAACTGTTCCAGATTCTCTGCCGCGCGGGCCGTATCTCCGACCTGGAGGTCGACGACATTTGCTTCCTGGCCGGCAGTGAATCGAACGTTGACAAAGACTAGGGACCGTAGCCTGCGAGCTTGACTACCAGACCCTCCGCAGCCAGCTCTTCCCACAGCGTCTCCGGCAACGGCGCGGTCACGGAGTCCCTGTTGGAAGCCACCTCGGACAACCGCCACACGCCAGGAATTACGGAGGCGACGGCGGGATGCCGCAAAGGGTATTGCAGCGCCGCTGCTTTGAGGTCAACGCCATGTGCGTCGCAGACGGCACGCAGCCGACAGGCGCGCTCCCAGCGTTCCTTATCCACGGGGTGATAATCATAGGTGGCATCCTGCCGGTCCGAAACTGCCAGCAGCCCGGAGTTGTACGGACCGCCGACAATCACCGAAACCTGGTTCCGCTCACACTGGGGAAGCAGGTCGTCCAACGGTTCCTGCTCAAGCAACGTAAATCGGCCAGCCAACAAAAAACAATCGACGTCAAAGTGTCTCATCACCTGGGAGCAAACGGCTGCTTCGTTGACACCCAGGCCAATCGCCCGCACAACCCCAGCCGCACGCAGTTCACACATCGCCGGTAAGATGCCACGTGCAGCTGTCTCGAAAACACTGGACTGCGCCGAGCCATGCGTCCAGACATCGATGTCGTGGCAGAGCAGGATATCAATCTGCTCCAGCCCCAGTCGCTGCAAGCTGGCCTCCAGTGACCGACGCGCGCCGTCATACGAATAGTCGTAACATGTGCCGAACGGCTCGGTGTCCAGTGACATCGGATTCCGGTTCTCCGCGGTGGCGGGCACCAGCAGACGTCCCACCTTGCAGGACACCACAAATTCGTTGCGGGGGTAGCCGCTCAGCCCGGCACCCAATCGTTTTTCGCTCAACCCGTGGCCATACAAGGGAGCGGTGTCGAAGTACCGGATCCCCGACTCCCAAGCCGTCGACACCAGGGACGATGCCTGGTCTTCACTGACTTCACTCCCCATTTGTCCTAGCGGCCCTCCGCCAAATCCCAAGGGGGTCACCTGGACATCCGTTGTTCCGATGGATCGTGTCGTGAAGGTCACCGGTCGCTCATCCGCCTTTCTCTGGTTCCCGTGGTTTCGGCCTGCCAGGCACGCCTGCTTTGTTGAACCGCCCGTGTCGATTCATGATGCGCAGACAGTCCGCAGGAAGCAGAGATTATGGTGAGTACCAGGCAGCTTGAGCAACCACGCGAACACGGAGACCAGACGCCGTCATTCACGCCAGTAGTAGATAAAGCCGCGATCAAATCCAGCCAACACCTCCCATTGGCCATCTCCGTCAAAATCGACGGGCTCACACATCGCATAATGCGTGAAAGGTGGAGTAGCGACATTGCTCAAGACAATCCGTTGCGGTTCCGACCGCAATACCACCGTACCCTCGCGGACTGCCATGTTCTTGTAAAACAGCTGGTAACCACGATTTTGAGCAATCACCGGCGAACAGAGCACGTCCACGCGGCCGTCATGATCCCAATCGCAAACGGAAATCTTGGTACGGCCAACATGACGGCCCTCGCCTGCGACGACAAACGGATTGCCGGCATGGTCGACAGGCAGCTCCGCAGCAGCGAGACGCAACGCGCCATCCCGACGTACTCGGCGCCACCAGCAGAGACGACTCTGTCCATCGACGCCGATCAAGTCGGGCAAACCATCACCGTCGAGATCACCAATCCCTGGACGGCTGCGCCAACCATTGGCAACAGGGACGCCGTCTCCAGCACCACACTGCAGGGGACCGCGGTACATCAGCTTCGGCTGGCGGACCCCCCCCACATTTTCATACCAGACATAGGTGTCCTGCATCGAACCGCAAACCAAATCCAGGTCACCGTCGAGATCCCAGTCTGCAACGGTCGGATTGGAATACCCCCACAACCGCTCCACGGGGCCCTGCAGACACTCATGATCCGCAAACCGAATCACTCGCCCATCGGCCTCCAGCGCCTGGGGCGCGGACCACCGCGCCACGCCCCCTGTCGGATCTAGATTTCGGAAGAACCAGATCCAACCGTCCTGCCCGCCTACGATCAGATCAATCTTGCCATCGCCATCCCAGTCGGCAGCCGAGGGAACCGCAAAATCATCGAGCCGCAGCTCTGCCCCGCGAAACGGAATCGCCCTCAAGGGGCCAAAAGCAAACGGATCATCACGATCAAGCTGCACTGCTTCGCTGGCCAGTGGCCCACCGACTCGCAGATGCACTTTTCCTTGCAATCCGCGAAACGCAAAAAACGTGCGGTTTGCATAAGGCAGCTCTTCGCGCCCCGCGAAGGTCAAGGCGTGTCCGCCATCCAATCGAGTCATCCCGGGGCCTGGGCCAAGGTTCAAGAATACCACTACCCGGTCAAGCGTTCCCACCAGCAAATCGCGCAGCCCATCCCCATCAAAATCGACCACCACCGGCTCGGCATGGTCAAAGAACGTGAGCGCGCGTCGACCTGGGCCCGCCAACACGAGATTGCCGTTCCCGAAGCGAGGTTCTTGCGATTGCCCCACATTGCGGTGCAGCCAGACAGTGGCGGTTACGTCGCGCGGCAACCAGGTGTGATCCTGCCAGCCTCGCCCAAACCCGATCGCCCCCGGAGGAAAATAGCGATCCATTCCCACCGACCGTGTTCCAATGACCAGGTCAGAACGCCCGTCCCCATCAAAATCAGCCAGCCAACAGGCGGGAGGTTCTTCCCCTGACTCAGGCAACGGCAGGTTCCCGCCAACTGCCGATGCCAACATGCCACGTTTGACGAAGCGACGGATTCCGGTGCTCGTCGTGTCCTCATGCCACTCGTACCCTTGTGGCGTAGCCACCACCGCGTCCGCGAATGTGTCCCCATCCAAATGGCCGATCATCGTACAGGTCGGATCACCGTAACGGCGTTCATCGATACCACCGGGACCGGCACGCTCGAACAACGTCACACCCTGGTGCTGCTGTCCTGTGTTGCGCCACCACTTGGGAGCTTCCGGCCACCAGTAATTACGACCGACCAGATCCTGCTTGCCATCGCGGTCCCAATCGATCGTCATGACGGGCCCCATCATGGGGGCAATGGTGGCGGGGTCCCCATACTCCAGCCGCTGGGGGTTCTCAAACACATTCTTTTGCTGTCCCAGCAGCATCGTACTGGCAGCAGCCAACAACACGCACACCACAAGAGGCAACCATCCGCCGGATCCCGTGACAGAAGAGACCGGGCACCAGAAACGCGTGAGTACCGTCCACACGCCGCCTGCCATAGCAACCCGTCGCGGCCTCGAAACGTACTGCCTCTGCTTCACCCATTCGTTCATAACTGCCTCTTGGATAACTGGACGAAAGTGAGCACATCTTAATCGATGGGCCCGCGCGGATCTCAGGTGCAATTATCAAAATACCCGACTCCTTTGCCCTGACTACGCCAGAAACTCGACTGCAACAATTGCTGACAGGCAAAAAATCAGCAGATCCACGATCACCTGGACCTTCCCACCGGCTGGAATCCGGGGTCAGCGCAGGAAGGCAGCACTCAGGCACCCTTGTCGCTAAACCTGGACCAGCAACAACACACGTACCATTTGCAATGCAATCCAGTTAAGGTACACGTACAGTTTGATTTACCCGGATCATCTTCAGATTGCCCCGGTCGCCCATGCCCCTGAACAACCGTTCGTGGCCTCCAACCCAATCAGTGCGACGCGCCATATTCCTATTCGTTTACTGCCTGGGGGCGTCACTCCCCGCTGCGGACGCGCCACCGCCGGCCGTCGTACCGCATCAGCGGCTTCCCGGTGGCGGGATCGATCACAGCGCTCAAACCATCGACCGTTATTTCACAGAACTGTGGCAACAGCAGAAGCTGACGCCAATTGAGACCATCGGGGATGCGGCCTTTCTGCGGCGCGTCAGCCTGACACTCAATGGTACACCCGCCACGGCAGCGGAAGTACGTGCCTTCCTCGCAGACAGCTCGCCGAACAAGCGACAGACAAAAGTCAACCAGCTATTGTCCCGTAGCCATTACGCTGATTACTGGGGCTTCCGACTGCGGGATTGGATCACTGCGCTACGGGAAGTGAAGGGCCAGGGAACCAACCTGACCACCCTTTATCAATACGGCCGCCAGGCGATGGCAGAAAACCGTTCCTGGGGTCGCATTGCGACAGACCTGATCGCGACCCAGGGAAACATCGCCATCGACGGACGGGCCAACTTCGGCGTCTACTTCGACGGCGAACCGAATGAGTATGCTGACGCAATTACCCGTCTTTTTCTCGGTCGCAATCTGGCCTGCGCCCAGTGCCACGACCACCCGTATATCACCGATTGGAAGCAGGAGCATTACTGGGGACTCGCAGCTTTCTTTGCGCGTACGGAAAGCTGGGACATCAACGTTATCGGCAAAGACAAGTTCGATGAACGTTTTCCTGATGTCGGTCGTAGCGAAACCAGCATCAGCAGTCTGCCTGGCGGCGACGCTGCCATCGATGGCGGCGGTGGAGAAAACCGAGCCGTGGCGGACGTCGACAAAGGGGAAGTTCGTTTACCGAATGCAGACGGCACCGAGGACATCACACCGGCCCCGTTGGGCGGTTCCCCGATCCAGAACGTAGATACACTCAAGCGAAACCGGAGGGAACAATTCGCCACCTGGGTTTCACACAAAGAAAACCCGTGGTTTGCCACCACCGCCGTCAATCGATTCTGGCTCGAACTGACCGGACGCGGTTTTGTGGCGACACCCGACGGATTTTCACCCGACGAAGAAGTACTTCACGCCAGTTTACTGACCCGCCTGGCCAACGATTTCACCAAACAAGGCTATGACATCAAGTGGCTGATCCGCAGCATTGTGCTCAGCCAGGTATTTCAAGTGCCGCACGGTGATGACCCCGCTGCCGATACCTGGTGGCATCGGGCGCCACGCCGTAAGCTGAACGCCGATCAATGGTTCGCCGCGGTCCTGCGCGCCACCGGTGAGGAGAAACGGATCTACCAGTTGGGCGAACAGGCCGCCCCCCTACTTATCGAAGAACGCAACGGACGAATCCACAGCCGCGTGCGTCTGCTCAGAGAAGGTGCCGAAAAGATTCGCCAGGGCCCCTTTGCTTATCTGGCCGACCGGTTGCCGCCCGCCGAAGAGCTCGCGTTACTGGCGGCCGACGTTGAGAACAAACACCGTGAAGCCCTCACCAAGGTTCGTAGAGAATACGCGGACGCCGGGGCTTGGCTCAAGCAGATGCGCGCCCCAGCACGACGTGCGATGAGCCCCGCCAGCGAGGCGCTCTGGCGCATGAATGGCCCATTTGTCTCGCAGTGCCTGTCACGGGGACTAACCGTCCCACACATTGCCACACTCCCGGACGCGGACCGGCGTTTGGACACGATTTATCTAAGCACCCTGGGACGCCTGCCTGCTGGATCTGAGCGCAAACGATTCAGCAGCTCCCCTGTCTCGACGGAACCGGCTCAGATTGCCAGTTTCTTTTGGGCCTTCCTGCAATCCACTGAATTCCAAACCTACTAAGCTGCGCACCTGACAACGTGCGCACCATCACTCCAGCGCATCACACCATGACGCAGCACACCATGACGCAGCACACCATGCACCAACATCAAATCTCCCATACAACGCACCACGCCCCACTTTCGGTTGTGACCCGGCGTGGTGCGTTGAAGATCTCCGTCGGCACTGCGCTCGGCGCGCTGCTCAATCCGGCAACTCGCTCCACGTTGTGCGCCGAGGACACTCCCCCGGCCACCGCCAACGACAAAGCGGTCATTCTCCTGTGGCTCAACGGTGGTCCCCATCAGCATGACAGCTTCGATCCCAAGGAATCGAATTGTGAGCTGGCAACCAAATTCAAACCGATTGCAACGACAGTTCCCGGAATGCAATTTGCCGAATGTCTCCCCGCGTTAGCCCAACAGGCCAAACACCTCGCCGTGATCCGTTCGATGGTCGGCGAAGAAATCGAACACAACCTGGCGCAATACCATGTGCAAACAGGTTGGCGCAACACAGGACCAATCCAAGCTCCCGCCATGGGCTCGATCGTCGCACACGAACTCGGACCGTTGGCCATGCAGCGGGCCTCCGCGGATGGCATTCCGAGCTATGTGTCGATCGCCCACGAAGGTTACTCCTGCGGCTATTTCGGCCCCGCGTTCCAGCCGGTCTATGTTGCGGACCCGAATCGACCACCAGAGAATCTGGATTTGCCACCTGGAATTACCAGCGACGTTTTTCGTGAACGCCTGGAGTTCCTGAAGGCGCTCGAAAAAAACAGACAAACACGTTTCGCAAATCAGTTCCGCGCTGGCCGCCAGGGCGCCGTAGCCTTCATGAATTCCAAGAACCGGGTCGCCTTTGACCTGGACAAGGAGGCCGGCGACGTGCGCGATGCCTACGGCCGGAACTCGCTGGGTCAAGGTTGTCTGTTAGCGCGACGCCTGGTCGAGGCCGGGGTTCGGTTTGTCCAGATCAACCAGAGTGGCTACGACACGCACAGCAACCATTACCCCGCCCAGGAAAACCTGCTGCGTGACCTGGACAAGTCGATGTCAAAACTGATCGTGGACCTTGAACAACGCGGTTTACTGCAAGATACCGTGGTCATCGCAGCCGGCGAATTTGGCCGCACCCCGAAGATGAACCCGAACAAAGGCACAGATCACTGGTTTAACGGCTACAGCCTGGCCGTAGCCGGGGGCGGATTCCAGGGCGGTTCCATCTATGGCGTGACTCCCCCGGACGGCAATGGTGTCTCAGAAAACCCGGTTACCATCCCTGATTTCATGGCCACACTGATGCATGCCATTGGGATTAACCCTGAAAAAGAGTACCACGACAGCTTCAACCGCCCCATCAAGCTCGTCGATGATGGAAAGATACTCACCGATCTGATGCTGTGATCGACAGCGGTTCCACTGACTACCCGACCAGCGTCCCCCTACCGGTTCGCCGCCTTGCCGATATTCAGCTTCGATAGATAGATGTCGGTTTGCGTCGTGTAATCACCGCGGCCCAGGTTGGCTTCTCGGTAAGCGTGCCCCGAGTAATAGACCAGGAAAACCCCCTCTTTCGTCTGCACAAATCCGCTATAGCCCATATCCGCATAAGAAGCTAATGGCAAATCCGCCACGGATTGGAACCGCGCCGCGCTCTTGTTGTACTTCAGCAGCGAGGTGGCGAACTTATTGGTTTGTGGACTATCGGGCGGACCGTGTTTGGCAAGATAGGCATAGAAGCGTCCGGCCACGTACAGCTCGTCTCCCAGGGCGATCATTTCCGGTCCGGCAATCCCCCCACCCAAAACATGTGCCCGCNGGCTGGTCCACTCNGTGTAGGGCGGAGNNGANCGNGAAAGAAAATCCTGCCGTGTAAANGCCCANAANTCCCCATCTGGCCGAAACGCNATCGCCGTTTCGGTAACCGACCAGGGGGGATCCTTGAGGATTGTGCTGACTTTCTCCCACACAANGCCATCTGTCGANCGCAGCAAANCGACGCGAGACAACTTGGGNTTACGTTCTTCTGCCGCCGTCACGTACTCGGCNNGCCCNGCGTTGATGTAATCACTCGCCACATAAATCACACCGTCNCGNACCTTTGNCTTCCAGAAGTTATGCCCTGNCTGATAGACACGTTGGGACTTGGACCAGCTCTCACCATCTCGCGTAACCACTGCACGCGTTTCTGCGTAACTACGCGCGCCGGGCTTCTGGGGATCGACGGCGCGGTTCATGTAGATGTAGTAGAGCAGCAATCGATCGGGTAGCGACAGCAACTTGCAGTCCACGGCAGACCCCTTCCCGGGTGTTCCGCTCGTCGTATAGACCAGCTCCCACTTCTTCAGGTCGGCAGATTTCAACACCACCACAGGACCACCTACTCCATTGTGGACCGCCCCCTTGTTAATACTTACGTAGTAGTGATCGCGCCACCAGGCAATGTCCGGTGTCCCATTCCACTGCCCATTCGCGTAGACCTTCCGCGTCCAGGCGATCAGACCGTTGGGGTCCGCATTCTCAAGTCCAGGAGGCTGCAACCGTAGATCCTCGCCATGCGTCTCCTGATGCGAGTGTCCCGCCCAGAGCGTCGTCGCCAACAGAAAGCAAGCTGCCGCACTGCCGCGTTTAAAGTCGTACAAATTCATAACTTTGCTCCTGTCTCTGAAGGCACGTTTCCGCTGCCAGCCTCCCGCGATCCAGGCGAATCGAAAATGGTGACAGCCAGATTGTAACCAATCACTTGGAACACCGGAGCTACGCCTGCAGCATCTCCGGAACTTACCCCTGCAAACTTCTGATGCAGGTCGCATTGCTGTCGGTCACTGCGTACCAGTTCTCCTCAATTTGATCAGTTCACCCACAGAACTGACTCGCACACAGGACAGCGTCTCCTGCGTCTCCCAAACGAAACGAACTGCGTTATGATGCGACTTACGCGAACCGGCTTTACCATGTGCCCACGCGACATCCAGCGGGCAACGGTGCAGGGATCGTGGTCGCCCCGTCGCCTCGTACTCGAAAGCAACAATCCTCCGATGAACACCAACCACGCAACATGGCTGAAAATGAACCGACCAGCCCCTTGCCGCACCAAATTTCTCCGGCTCGTCGCCCTGCTGATTGGATGTAGCCTTGCCTTACCGTGGCAGGTGCCTCTTGCCGCCCACCGCGGCTCCGATTCCGCAACCACTCAATGCACGTCAACCAGGCTGGTCGTGGCAACGCAACAACCAGCCGGCGCGCAGGTCGCACCAGAACCCCGCGTGCAGATCGCACCAAAACACCGCCCCCGAGTCATCGTTGTCCAACCTGTGATCCTCTGCAACGACGATGGCAGTACCCCGGCCGTCCACGCCTTCCCCAAGCGGCTTATCGACCGTGTCTACACCAAAGCAAAGCTGGAATTGCTTTACCTCCAACCTCGTCGCTGGCATCACGGCAAAGCCCGCCGCGGCGAAATCACCCAGCAACAGATCATCCGTGACGGCCGACACCAAGGCATCATCTCCCCTGACAAACGGATCGTCACACTGCTCTTCGCGTCGGCCACGGACAGGAAGAAAGGGCCTTCAGGACACGGTCAACAGGGTGGCTCGATCTGTTTTGTCAGACTCGGGCCGTCAGACCGACAGGCCGATCCTCTGCAGCAGGCTTTCGTTGTGGCCCACGAACTCGGCCACTGCCTCAATTTGCGACCTGTGGTGAATGACCCTGCGGTACCCAACGTGACAGCCAATTTACAGGGCGAGGGCGCCATCCGTGAACGTTTGGCAACGACCGGACTTCATGACACCCAACGCGATACGGTCCTACGCAGCCCACTGGTCATGGATCGATTGCGATTCTACACGCTGGCTGAAGCGCAGGAGCAAATCGTCGACGAAACGTGGGAGCCCTACATTACCGGCGCCACCGATGACATGCTCCGTTTCTCGATCGGCCTTGCCGCTGACGATCCACTCCCTCAACAACCGCAGACTCGGAGGCGTTTTGCAGAGCAAAAGTACACTGACAAAGTACTCGACTTTACCGCAGGCGAGAAGACGCTCCTCACCGGGATGGTGCAACGCCTGCAGGCACTGATCGGATCGAGCTGGCCTGGCGTGCCACGTTTACCCTGGCATTTCGTCAAAGTCGATGGAACCTTCTGTAAGGGCATGGCACACACACGTGGACTATCCATCTTCCTCTCGGGG
>PBOG01000071.1 GCA_002724245.1 Planctomycetaceae bacterium | reverse complement strand
GTGCCCGTTGTCACGAACATAAATTCGACCCGATTCCACAGGAAGATTACTACCGATTGGCGGCATTTTTTCGCAACGTCATTCCGTATGGCACAGACCAAAGTGCCACACATTGGAAGACAAATCCACTGGCCGTCTTCACGCCACTACTGCCGTTGTCTGCAGGTGATCGGACTCTTAACGCGACGAAAATGACAGAGGTTGAAGCGCTCAGGAAACAACGACGGACCATGTTGGCGAAGGATTCGAATGCGAGCGTTGCGGAGCTCGACCAGAAGATTGCTGCTCTAGAAACAGAGTTGCAAGCGGTCTTTGACCTGGCGTTGTCAGTGCGCGAAGCCGGGACGCAAGCCCCCCGAACGCATGTGCTCGTTCGAGGCAGTCCGCTTGTTAAGGGTGACGAGGTACAGCCAGCATTCCTGACCGTTCTAGGCGGCATGCGACCGCAAGTTGCTTTACCATCCCAGGTAGGTCACCCCCTGCGCAGTAGCCTGTCGCAATTGGGAGTGCGGCCAACCAGTGGAAGACGTATGGCTTTGGCGCGCTGGATCACAAACACCACAAATCCGCTTACATCTCGAGTGCTCGCAAACCGCCTTTGGCACTACCATTTCGGCAGCGGAATTGTGTCCACTCCCAGTGATTTCGGCCGTAATGGTCGGCCGCCAAGCCACCCAGAGTTACTGGATTGGTTGGCGAGCGAACTGCAAGCGGGAGATTGGCACCTCAAGCACCTGCACAGGCAAATTGTCACGTCGCATACGTTTCGCCAGTCATCTCAGATTGACGATGTGGAGGCTGTCCGAGTGGATCCTGGGAATCGTTTATTGTGGAGACAGAATCTCAGGCGCTTGGAAGCAGAGGCAATTCGTGACGCCATGTTGTTTGTTAACGGGAGTTTGAACCTGCAAGTGGGTGGGCCGGCGATTTACCCACAGCTGTCAGCGGAGGTGCTTTCCACACAATCTCGCCCCGGTAGTGGCTGGGGCAAATCGCCTGTTGCGGATCGATCGCGACGCTCGATTTACATCTACGTGAAACGAACATTGACAGTGCCTTTGATGGACTCGTTTGATCAACCTAATCCGGATAAGCCGGACCCGGGGCGTGCAACGACTACAATTGCGCCCCAGGCGCTGATTTTGTTGAACAGTGGTTTCAGTGATGTTCAATCCACGCGTATGGCCGCTCGTCTGAGGCGTGATGTGGGTTCCGAGCCTCGCCACCAGATTGAATATGCCTACAGGCTCACACTGGGGCGGAATCCGACCACCGCTGAACAGGAAATCAGTCTGGCGTTTCTAGAGCGGCAGAGGAAACGGTTGCGTGGCTTGTCTGGCGAGAGTGAATCGGCCGATGCGCGGGTTGCCCTGGCCCGGTTTTGTCGTTTGTTAATGAACCTGAACGAATTTGTCTATATCGACTAAACGACTGGGAGCCGCGAGTTGGGTGTGCGGACTGGTTGTTTTCGCCGGGGAGCGGGGCTCAGCACTCGATTCGTAGAGCAGTGATGATATTACTGTTTGACTATCGGAGATTCACGTCGTCCCGTGCGCAGGGTTGTTGTTGAGTCAGGCAGTGGAACGCGCCCAGTCCGCGGATCAAGTCTCGGGCTGGCAAACCAACGACACGATGTGCCGGATACAGCATTTGCAGGAGGTCACGCGCAGGTTCGTCGGCAGGGTCGTCGAATTGTGGAATCACGATCAGCTGATTGGCAATGTAATAATTGCAGTAACTCGCGGGAAGACGTGTGCCGTTGTAGCAAATAGGGTCGGGGATCGGTAACGGAATAACTTGCAATGAAGAACCGTCGTGTCTGCGAAAATCTTCGAGTTGATCCAGGTTCTCACGAAGCTTTCGATACGCCGAGTCAGTTGGATCTTTGGCCACTGCTGCAACTACAGCATTGGCACAGATGAAACGAGCCAATTGGTCAATGTGCCCATCGGTGTCATCGCCCGCGATACCACCGCCATGCAGCCAAAGGACTTGTTCCAGGTTCAATGCATGAAGTAGGCAGCTTTCGATGAAAGATCGTGTTGAATTGGGATTTCGATTTCTGTGGAGCACGCAAGACTCGGTCGTCATCAGGAGCCGATCACCATTTCCCTCGATCGCGCCGCCTTCAAGTGTGAGCGGACTGATAACCGATCGATAGTTGAGTTCTCGTGAAATCGTTCTGGAGACTTGGCTATCCAGTTTCCAGGGTGGGTATTTCCCACCCCAGGCGTTGTATTGCCACTGGATCAGCGCATCAGGGTGATCGTCAATGGCTTGCAGAAAAGTCGGTCCATAGTCTCGCATCCAGGCGTCGTTCGTGCGCCACGGTAACAACGTTACATTCTGCACGTTTCCCACGAGTTCACGCGCCTGCTCAGCGCAGAAGCCGTCGCCGATCAAGATGACGACAGGTTCGTGGTCTGCGAGTAACTGGACGAAATGCGCGAACAGGGGGGGGATTGAATCAAAGCAACCGGGCCATGTAGCGCGATTGTGGGGCCATGATAGCCATGTAGCCCGGTGGGGTTCCCATTCCGCTGGCCAACGATGGGTGAAATTATTCGGTGGCAGTGGCTCCGTCATCATCCAAATACCGTTTGAGTAGTCCCCCATATGCGTCGATCCGTCGATCTCGCAAGAAGGGCCAGTGGGTCCTTGTTGCATCGACCTGTGCCAGGTTGCATTCAACAAGGATTGTCTGTGCGTTTTGTTGTGATGCCTGCGCCAGAATTGCGCCTGTGGGGTCAACGGCGAAGCTACCGCCCCAGAATTCAAGCTTGTCTTCGGTTCCTACACGGTTGGCAGCGGTAACGAACACACCATTGGTGATTGCGTGGCTGCGCATGACCGTTTGCCAGGCGTCAAATTGGCCGGCGCCAAAGGCCTGCTTCTCGTCTGGCAGCCAGCCGATCGCCGTTGGATACAGCAGGATTTGGCTCCCTGAGAGGGCCAGCAATCTGGCGGCTTCGGGAAACCACTGGTCCCAGCAAATTCCGACCCCGATTTTCCCGTAGCGTGTGGCAAACGTGCGAAACCCCAGGTCACCTGGAGTAAAGTAAAATTTTTCGTAGTACAGCGGATCATCCGGAATGTGCATCTTGCGGTAACATCCCAGAAAACTGCCATCGGCATCGAAAACTACTGCCGAATTGTGGTAAACACCAGGGGCTCGGCGTTCAAACAATGACCCTACGATGACCACGCCACATTTTTCCGCAGTGGCGGCGAGAGCTTGACTGGTAGGTCCCGGAATTGACTCAGCTTCATCGAATTTGCGGTGGTCTTCTGCCTGGCAAGGGTACTGTCCAGCAAAGAGTTCTTGCAGGCAGACTATTTGTGCACCTTGCGCGGCGAGTTGGTCAACCTGTTGAAGTGCATTGGCAACGTTAACCTCTCGATTTGCAACACATGACATCTGTACAATGCCCAACTTGACAACGTAGCTTGAGTTTGCAGTGGTAGACATGACTTCTAGTACCGTGCTGTTGACATTGCCGGGCTCAAGACAGAGTACATCAAGCTCCAGAGGAATATGATGAATCCCCCCGGTCTGTTTATTACAGGGACCGACACCGGCGTTGGCAAGACGTATTTGACGGCTTTGATTGCCAGACAACTGGCCAGTCAAGGGCATCGAGTCGGTGTCTACAAACCCGCTGGTAGCGGTTGCGATGAGGAAAATACCACCGATTCTCAGTATTTGTGGCACGCGGCAGGTTGCCCGCTACGCTTGGAGGATGTCTGCCCGCAAGAGTTTTCTGCGCCACTTGCACCTCACCTGGCAGCACGTGCTGAACAACGGGAGGTCGATGCAACGTTGCTGCGAACCGGTTTGGAGCCCTGGAAGGACAACTCTGACATCGTCTTGGTCGAAGGAGTTGGTGGCCTTATGTCACCACTTTCGGACGACGATTATGTCGCGGATCTGATCTTCGAATTCGGGTATCCGCTGATTGTTGTCACTGCTGATCGGATTGGTACTATCAATCAGACATTACAGACGTTGATCACTGCGGCCACATTTCGCGGTGGTCTTCCACTTGCGGGTGTGGTTTTGAATCAGGTCGAACAATCTGAAGATGTCAGCCGTGACACGAACTGGCGTGAATTGGAACAACGGTGTGTTCCACCAGTCATCGCACACTTGCGGCACGGCAGTCTTGAGGCAGAATTGGAAGTCGATTGGAGTGCTTTGGCTGGACACGCAAAACACTGAGCCAGAGAAACGAGCTGTCTGGCTTGTGGACAGCTACTGCAGTGAGATTGTTGCCCTCGGTAGATCGACGCGCGTGTATGCGAATATTCCTGACTAGCAACGGTTACGTTGCCAGGCGTCGAGTTGGAATAGCCGTAGACGCCACGGGCAAAGAGGCTTAGTGAGAAGCCAATTCGGCTGCAACGGTCCTTGTGAAAGATACAGGGTCAACGTCGAGCGTGACTTCCATTGCGACGCTCCAACGCCCGTCGGCATCTCCCTGGACAAACCAATGCGGGAGTAGGGCAACCGATTGATGGACTAGCTCGAATCCGGATTCGGATTGACTTACTGTTTCAACAGGATGCGCCCATAGATGCGTTGGGCGATTTGCCGACCAACGCACGTCAATTCCCAACCACTCATCGATCATTCCCACTTCCTGGATGTTTTCCAGATCGAGTCGTGTTTCCAGTGGTCCGAGTCGCCGGTCTTCCTGGTGAAAGTATCGGTCGTCGTTCCCGGCTGGTAAGCCAGCAAAGTTTAATTCGACTGCGAAATGGAATGCGTGGTCGACTGGTAGCCCTTCTAGCAAATAGGCAATTTCTATTGTCGGCGATCCGGCGGACAAAGTGACACCTTTAGTCAGTTTTAGTGGGAGTCCGAAAGCATTTCCTTCTTTCCATAACTGAACTTGCACACGGTCTGAGTTGCGTCGAATGCGACTCATAAACGGGCTACTTGAGAAATTGCCGTGCTCTGATTGATCGCCACGGACCATTTCACACAAGGTGGTGTCATTATCCAGGAAATGGTCAATCAGGCTTTTTCGGGATCGAGCATCATACTGAAGTCGTTGTTCCAGGCCCTTTTGTTTGAATACGATGCGCTGATGAATGCTGGCGACTTCTTCTTGCGCTGAGTTCTCGCCTTGCATGATCAGCGTGTGATATGCTTCTGGTCGCCTGGCAAGAGTGGCCAGTAGATTATGGGAAATAGCTCGTGCATCGAGTTCATACAGAATGCCTCCGGCTGCTGGTGCCAGGAAACACGTCAGTTGATCGTTGCCCAAACGGATTTCTGGCCGCGCGTCAAAATTGTAGTCGTCCACAGATACTTCGATAAACGGGCCAATTTTTCCCAGCGCTTCGTCGAGGATTCGGTCTGCGTCGATCAGGTTCTGGTAGACCGCGTTTCGCAGGTGGGGCAGATAAATTCCACCAAAAGCACCATGCCAATAGCTGCAATTGCATTGGGCCCGGTAGAGTGCTTTTCGTGCTGCAGACAAAGGTGTACCCGCAACTCCTTGTTCTTCTGCCCGCTCTACTCGCTGACTGATTGCCATCATGCGGGAATACATCTCATTGGCTTCTGGATACCTGACCTTGAAGTTTCGCCAGGTTCCTCCACGCACGAAAGATTTCAGCCGTTGCCAGTTGGAATCGTCCTGGAATGTGTCCGTTAGATTTTCTAGATGTTGTTGTCTTTCAACGGGAAGAGCCCACTCCGTCATTTCACGGTAGCTGGCGTCGGGCAGGTAGAGTGTGCCTTGAGGCGGAGTGTGATCGATCGCGTCGGCCAGGGTTGTCGTTTTCAACCATCCAGCTTGTTCACTGAGTGTGTCAAAGAACTGCCGTAGCCAACCACGATCATAGACATGTTCTTTGGTGTCGGGCCACGTGCCAAATTTCTCGCCGTCATCACCAAAGACAACTACGGTGTCAGGTTCCTGGTCGGCGATCATTCTCAGGTGCTCAATCGTTTGTCCGGGTTCGCCAAATGGAATCAGGTAACGTAGACGTTCACTTCCGGGAAACAAGTTAAGGACGGACCCATTGTCTTCCGTCAAAAAATAGCCATGTAGTGGATCCCGTGTTGTCCCGGCACCACTAAAATGGAAATCGTCCAGTACGGTGTATTCGATGCCAGCCTGGGCCAGGTCCTGTGTTAAGGACTGTTCCCAAACTCGCTCTGGCATCCACATCCCCCGCACTTTGGCTCCCAGATGCTGGTCAAGCCAATCTCGAAAACTGGTGATCTGGCCAATTCGATCGCGAGGTGGAATCATAGTAAGGATTGCTTCGTAGAACGCTCCACCTAATATTTCAATGCGCTGCTGTGACACCAGTGTCGCAAGTCTGTCCAGGTATTCAGGGTAATGGCGGGCCAGCCATTCCATCAAAGGCCCACTGGTGTGCAATGTGATGCTTAAGTCCACATAGGGTTCAAATACCTCCAGGAAGGGAAGGTAGCTGTCTTGATATGCACGTTCGAAGACGTCGTCGAAATTGCCGATTGGCTGGTGATTATGCAAGACCAGGCAGAAACGAAGGGTGGATGGCATCTTCTGGTACCCCTTGTAGGCGATGGTTGCGAGCAGCCCTGCTCGGTCTTCGACAATCTTGTGTAAATCGCTGAACAGCGACAGTAAGTGGGGAAGGCGTTCGGTTGGAGATGCGTCGGTGGCGATGTGACCGATTGATACTGCCGGCGCAAGTCTCCGATGCATACATCGGCAGGGTGGAGACATCTCGAACAGTCTTTCCGGAAGGGAAACTTAGCCTCTCTTACCCAGTTTGGCTGTCATTGTTGCCAGGTAGCGACGCGAGCTTGGTCGTGGTGCTTGGGATGCCAGACAGATACGCCATCGTGCTAATTGTCTGCTGTCTCATCTGCAGCATGAGACGAGACCATTTCTTTTCGACAGCTTCAGACGACCGGGGCCGCTGGGGTACTGCTGTCATTGGCAGTCAAAATCAACCCAGGGGTGAGCCGGTTACTGGTGTGCGTCTACTTGTTGCCAGCGTTGACGCAAGTGCCTGGCAGCGGTTTCCGGTGGTACCGTGTTCACGAAGCTGTTGGTGGCCCATTCATAGCCACCTGTGGTCACCAGCCTTGGAAAGATTTCCAGGTGCCAATGGAAATAAGCTTGCTGGGGGCTGTCAAAGGGAGCTGTGTGCAGGAAGTAGTTGTAAGGCGGACACCGCAATTCTCTGTCAAAGGAGCGGATTAATCGTTGCAGAATTCGCGACGCGCGTTCCAGTAGCGAAGTTGTACTCGCCTCGAATCTTGGCAGGTGAGTGATAGGAAACAACCACACTTCGTAAGGGAATCTGCTGGCCGCGGGGCAAAATGCGACCAGGTCCTTGTCTTTCATGACGACACGCTGGTTGCCCGCAATTTCCGATTCGATCATTGAACAATACAGACAAGTTTTGTTGCGGTGGTGATGTTCTGCCGCAGATCTCAATTCGGTACTCAACGCGGATGGTACAAAGCGACTGGCCAGTAACTGGCTGTGCGAGTGTTCGACCGAAGCACCAGATCCGCGGCGAGAATTCTTGAAGATTTGCGCGTACGCCCATTGCTTTTGCTGCCGGATAGCGAGAAGTCGTTCGCGATAGGCCAACCAGGTCCAGGCAGCTTCGTCACTGGATAGTTCACCAAAACTATCAATATGCCGACGCGATTCCACAAATACTTCGTGAATTCCCTCGTGGTCTCCAGTCGTCGCAGTTTGACTATTTAGGCTTGTTGTGGCTGTCGACAATGCCGGGAATTTGTTAGCGATTACGCGTACTCGCCAATTGCGTAAATAGGCTTCCTGGGTACCGGGTGGATACCAGCAGATCGGGTTCGAGGTTAATTCTTCATGTCCGGCACAGAAGGGACAGGTCTTGTTTTCAGACAGCGGTTCCTGGCCATCATATGCTGCCGGGCGATTGTGCCGGTCGGGAGCGAGGATCACTCGGTGGCCACTGATTGGATCTTGACGTACCTCGGACATAGAACTACTCGGTCGGAATTCACGAATCGTGACGGTGCTTGGAAAGAAGTTGCTCGTAGAGCCGTTCGTAAGCAGAAGCACTGCGTTCCCAGGACCAATCTTGTGCCATGCCGGTTTCCACGAGTTGACGCCAGGTACCCGGTTGGTGTTGGTAGATCTGTGACGCACGATCGAGGGTTTCTTCAAGTGCTGCAGTAGTGGCGGCGCGGAAAGAGAATCCATTGGCGCGTTCGGTTGCCAACGTTTCGGCAGTCGCATTGACGACCGTGTCCGCGAGGCCACCAGTTTGGCGAACAAGGGGAACGGTACCATAGCGCAGGCTATAAAGCTGATTCAGGCCGCACGGTTCAAAATGACTTGGCATCAGGAACAGGTCAGAACCGGCCTCGATCTGATGAGCAGACGCTTCGGAAAATTCCAGGCGGACCGCGACTTTCTGTGGGTGGTTTCTACCAAGGTCTTCTAATTTCCGTTGGAAGTGCGGGTCACCAGTCCCCAGGATCACCCACTGCACTTCCTGCGTTCTTGCCCAGCGTTCAATTACCGGCGTCAGTATGTCCCAGCCTTTTTGCGTGGTGAGGCGACCAATAATGCCAATCATCAGCGTTCTTGGCGCACGCGGCAGGCCAACCGCTTTCTGCAACGCAGCTTTTCCCTGCTTCTTGCCGTCTTGCCAGTTGCCCGAATCGTAATTACAGAATAGATGCGGGTCGACCTTGGGATTCCAGACGCGCTGGTCGATCCCATTGAGGATACCCTGCAATACCTGGCCCCTTTCACGCAGTAGTCCGTCAAGGCCGCAGCCTAATTCAGGTGTTTGTATTTCCAAGGCGTAGGTAGGGCTGACGGTGTTCAGCCCATCTGCAAATACAATGCCGGTTTTAAGGAGATTCAACTTTCCGTAGTATTCCATTTGCCGCCAATTAAAGAACTGCCAGTCGAGTCCTGTCACCGGCATATCGTGCTGGCTAAATAGTCCCTGGTATGCAAGGTTGTGGATTGTGAAAAGTGACGCAAGCGATTGAAAACGGGAGTCGCTGTTCAGTTCCAGTTTCAGAAATGCTGGAATCAAGCCTGTTTGCCAGTCGTTACAGTGCACGATGTCAATGCTGTCGGGAAGTTGGCTGAGTATTTGCAGTACGGCACGGCTGAAGAACGTGAATCGTTCACAATTATCGGGATAATCCTGGAGCTCATCCCGGTACAGGTCTTGGCGGTCAAAATACGGTGGGTAATCAACTAGCAGAAGCGTTACGTTGCTGTCTGGCAGGCTACTACGAAGAACTCGCGCATGCAGAGTTTGGCTTTTGATTGGTATCGATAACTGCAAGTCGGTTTTCCGAATTTGTCGATGGCATTGCAAAGCGGACCGAAATGCAGGCATGACGACGGTGACTTCGTGTCCGAGTTGTTCCAGAGCTACCGGTAAAGCAGCACATACGTCAGCCAGCCCGCCAGTTTTTGCGAACGGCGCTACTTCACTACTTGCCAGAAGAATTTTCAAGGCAGGCCTTCTCATTTGTTCTGATGGGGTTTCCAGATAACCAGGTTTGAGGTCCATTGCACGCCAAATCGAGGTGTCTGAACAGAGGTCTTGCCCCAGTTCGTAAAAGAGCGTGTGAGCACTCTATGAGTCCGTTTGCTGTGGTTGCTTGTCAAAAATCCGTTTGTGCCCGAAAATAACAACCCATGGTGAACCGTTGTACTACTTTGCGCAAAGGCGACGTGTGATGCTCAGGATTTATTTGTTGCATTCACTTCTTGTTGGCTACTCGGTGTTTTGTACGGCAGGCGTGCTGGTTGCCGGAGACTGGCCGCAATGGCGTGGGCCGCTTCGCGATGGAGTTTCGGACGACAAACAACTTCTGCACGAATGGCCCGATGGCGGACCGCGAATTGCCTGGCAAACCAACCTTGCGGGAGTTGGTTATTCGTCCCTGGTCGTCAAGGACGGTCGTGTTATCACACAAGGTGATCTGAATGGAATCGAGCACGTCATTGCGTTTGATGAAACGGATGGCAAGGTTCTGTGGGCAGTCCAGCCGGACCCTGTCGCACAATGGCTTGCCAGTCGTGTTGCCAGTGAATTTGCGCAACTGGATCGCAATCAGGATGGCACGATAAGCGAAGACGAAGCCCTGGCTCGTCTGGGATGGAATTTCAACAAGTATGATCGTGCGCAGTCCAAGCCTTCACTAGGCACAGACGAACTCGTGAAAGCGCGAGTTGAGCGCCTATTCAAAGCGCTGGACAAGAGTCGGGATGGGGTCCTCCAGTGGAGTGAAGCTGGTGCTCTGTTGCGTGACTATTTTCAGCGTGTTGACGCTGTGGCGAAAGACGTTGATGTCAAGCTGATGGCGTCTCGACGAGGCGAAGCGTTGTTGGCGGAACTCGACACTGACAAAGACGGAAAAGTATCCCGTGAAGAGGCTCGCGCATCCGTCCTCGAACGCCCGTTTGGTGCGGTGGACCAGCGAGACTCTGAGACCAAGTCTGCCGATGGCCAATTAACGTTTCTCGAAATCAAAGAGTATTTCGAGAAACGCGAAGCCGGCAAGGATGGCGAGATAACTGCAGCTGAACTGGCAGCGTACTATGCGCAAAATCATCCTCGTGGAGATGGGATGCTTGGTCTTGAAGAGCTGAGATCATTTCATGGAGGGTATCGCAATGGAATGGGAGATGGGCCGCGGGGTACTCCGGCCCTCGATGGAGATCGTGTGTTTGTAGAAGGTGGACGTGGTGATGTGACATGTCTCGATGCAAGTACTGGTGACACGATCTGGCATGTCCAGCTTGGGAATCAGCTGAAAGGCGGAGTTCCCGGTTGGGGGTACTCGGAATCTCCTCTAGTCGAAGGCGAGTTGGTGATCATCACGCCAGGTGGTGGAGGAGGTACGCTGGCAGCGCTGGACAAACGGACTGGAGAGGTGCGGTGGCGCACCGGTGATGTCCAGGAAGCGGCCCATTATTCTTCACCCATTGTTGCGGAGATCTGTGGGCGGCGTCAGGTTGTTCAATTTGCGCGAGAGAATGTTTTTGGAGTATCTTTGAAGACCGGTGAACTGTTATGGAAATACGGTGGTGCAAATAACGGTACGGCGAACTGCGCGACTCCGATTGTCAATCGGGATCATGTGTTTGTCTCCAGCGCTTATGGGACAGGTGGCGGATTGGCTCGGATTGCCGACAACAATGGAACACTTTCTGCCTCGCAAGTCTATTTTGAGAAGAAAATGGCGAATCATCATGGCGGAGTTGTAAAGGTGGGCGACCACATGTACGGCTTTGGAAGCGGCGGACTGATTTGCATGGAATTTCTCACCGGAAAAGTCGCCTGGAGAAAGCGAAGTGTCGGCAAAGGTTCGTTATTGGCTGCTGATGGAATGCTGTTTTTGCTTGGTGAAAACCATCAGGTTGCCTTGGCGGACGCAGATCCGGCGAGATATCGCGAACGTGGTCGCTTCAAGATCCAGCCACACGGTCGACCGAGTTGGGCCCATCCAGTGGTGGCCAACGGACGTTTTTACATACGAGATCAGGAATCGGTGACGGCGTATGATGTGCGTGACCGGTGACTCGCGATGTTGTTTGTTTGCGAATGGTGACCGGAGGAGAGGGTGGGCCTCTGCAACAGAGGCACGCATTGTAGAAATGCCTTGGCATTGTCAGGCTGCGCTGGTGTAATGGCGAAGCGAGTTTCTTGGTTCCTGATTGGGCGAATTGGTAATGGTTAGATTTCTGGTAGCGGGATTGTTTCTCGGGTCCGTGATGTCAATTGGTTGTGGGGCGAATACTTCAACCCCGGTGAGACCAGACGCGGGGACGACTAAAGAGAGTGAAGGTGGTTCCGGTAGTACTGCTGCCCAGGAATCTGTTGCCGACGATCCCGAAGTGATTACACAATTGCGTGACCGTGGTGCGGTTTTGGAAACGAATAAACAGGGAAACGTGATTGCGCTTGATCTGGAGCCTGCCCGTGGCAGCAATGCAGATCTCAAGGGGCTGCCGGACGCTCTACCGCAGCTTGAACGGTTGTTGGCTCCGCTGCCGGAGATTACCGACGAAGGCCTGGCTTACCTGGCTGGCGCTGTATCGTTGCGTTATCTGAATTTGCAGAACAGTGGTGTCACAGATGTCGGCATGGCTGATCTGGAGGCACTAAGTGGTCTTGAGGAGTTGGTGCTGCGGCGTACCAATGTGACAGACGCAGGGTTGGCGCATTTGGAAAAACTTCCTGCCTTAAAGCGGCTGCATCTGACACGTTGCGCGAATATCACAGATGCAGGACTAGCACATCTAAGTTCCTGCGGTGCTTTGGAGCTTTTGGATTTGCGGGATTGTAATCTTGTCACAGCTCAGGGGGTGTCACACCTGGCCGGCCTTACCCACCTGAAGAGCCTCAAATTATACGGGCCCGGGATCACGGATTCCGCTTTGCAGCATTTGCGTGAAATGACGAGTCTCAAGTCGCTCGGATTAGATGACACTCAGGTTACAGATGCAGGCATGGCCCATCTTAGCGCTTTGGTCAATTTGCAGGAGCTGTTTTTGTTTCGTACCCAGATTGGTGATAAGGGCATGCAGCATCTGCAAGGCCTGACGCAAATGACACGTATCAGGTTGCGCGATACCGTCGTTTCAGATGCCGGACTAGAGATAGTTGCGGGTATGACCAAATTGCGCGTCTTGGACCTTAGTGAAACATTGGTAGGCGACGCAGGAATGCAGCATTTGGCGGGGCTCACTGAATTGACCGATCTCAATCTCTGGGCCACAGATGTGAGTGATGATGGACTCTCTCATTTGGCCGGTTTGAAGAAGTTGCAGCGGCTCAACCTGCACGAGACGATTTTTGGCGATCCTGGTATGGACCATCTCGCTCAGCTCACGAATTTGGAGTCACTGCACATCGGGGCAGTCAGGGAAATTACGGACGTTGGGCTCGTCAAGCTCAGCAACCTGAAGAAGCTTAAAGAGCTCAATCTCATCGAGTGTTTTCTGATTACCGATGAGGGGATCGATAAGCTCCGCAAAACACTGCCGGAGTTGCAGATCAAAAGGTGATGGCCAGCGAGTGGGACGTTGAAGAACGCGAAATCTCCTGACTTGATTCGATGGGGGGCTGACACCTTCGCGACCGCGATCGCGTTGCTGTTTGTCGGCGCGAGCCTGGGGTTCCTCTGGCTCTCGAGAGACTCGTTGGGCGGTCCCGACTTCTTTTTTTATCTCTGTTACTCCCGAGACATGGTGGATGCTCCTGCGAGTGTGTCGCTGCAGTGTTACCAGTACTTTCCAGGTGTGTACGCGTTCTGGCGAACAGCAATGCGCATCGTTGGGTTCGACTTGGCGCATCTGCAGTCCGTCTATCTGGCAGTCTTGATTCTTAATGGCTTGCTGGTGGGTAGTGTCTTGATGCGACTTATCCAGTCGCGTTCAGCTGCTGTCTTCGGGGTGATCTGGTATTGGGTACTTTGTTCGCGGTTCCAGGGACTGGAGGGGATTGCTGAGCCGATTGCGACCGTTCCCTTTTTGTTCGGACTACTCTGTTGGGGTGGACGGGCTCTGGTTGGCGCCCGAGGTGTGTTGCGTGCTGTCGGACTGGGAGTGGCTTTGGGATTGACCGTGTACGTGCGTCAGCAAGCTGGTTTGTTAGCCTTGGGTACCGTGTGGTTGTTGCTGCCCGCGGCCTTGCGGCATCGGAATCCTTGCTCCGGGAAGTGGACGTTTTTGACGGGTGTACCGGACTGGCGCGTGCTACTGCTTTTGCCGTTGACTGCGAGTGTCATGTTTGGGGTCGCGTTGCGTGCCGAAGGACAAGGTTGGGAGCCGCTGCAAATCGGTTTGGCTCACGTTGGTAGCTATGCAACTCGTGGTGATTTGATTGGAAATCTGTACACGATTGCCCGGACCGATGAGTCAGCGACACTTGCTCTGTTCCTGTGTCTCGGAGCGTTGGCGTGGCGTTCCAGATCGCAGAACCTAGATGGTGTGGAGCAGCCCTGGCGCGAAGTAGTAGGGTTTTGCGCCATTGCTATCATGGCGACGTTGTGGCAATTTCGAACCCGACCGTATGGGCACTACGCACTACTGGCGGTTCCCTGTCTGGTCATTGCTTCGGTTGCAGTGACATCACAGGTGCTGTTGCCACACTGGGCGAGTTATGGAAAGCGGCGTCAATGGTTGATGGGGTTGGTGTTGGCCGCCGTACCCTTACTGGTTGGCTCCTGGCGGCCGGGCACGTTAGCGATTTGGCGAGTGATTCCCGATCGCCAGGTTACCTACCGGGCACTTTGGCATCGACAGCCAGACATCACCAGAGACCTTGAACAGATTCGTCAAATCGTACCGCACGGAAGCTCCCTGCTTGTATTGCCGCCACGGCACCGATCCATTCACTACTTGACCGGTACACGATCATCGCGGCACCGCGGTTATGGATTTCGTACCAGGTCGCTTGAGGAACTTTCGTGGGCTACTTTTGGCTGGGTAGTGTTAATGACCGCTGGTTTGGATGAGACGGATTTGTCGATCTGGGGAGCGGAGCAGATCGAGGACGCTGTCACCGCCTTGAATCAGAACGGCTTTCGCGAGGAAGTTCGTCTGAAGACGATGCTGGTATTTCAACGGCGCGCCGACAGTACTGAGTCTTCTCAATCCAGTATTGGTCAATAAGAACCTGGCAAGCTACAGCTGAATCCGCTGAGGAAGCTGCCCGGAAAACCTGTTTAACGCCACCGCAGCATCAGGCTATTGGTGACGACAGAGATGCTACTGCACGCCATGGCTGCCGCAGCCCACGCAGGTTGCAAGGAAATACCCGGTATCAGTCCAGCCGCGATCGGTAACAGTGTCGCGTTGTAAACAAAGGCCCATACCAGATTTTGACGTATCGTACGAAGTGTTGCCCGTGAAAGATGGATTGCTCGGTCGACGTCGGCTAATCGGTCTCGTGTCAAGACAATATCCGCAGCTTCAATGGAAACATCGGCTCCGCTGCCCACTGCGACTCCGAGGTCGGCTGTTGCTAATGCAGGGGCATCGTTGATGCCATCACCGACCATGGCAACCACGTGACCTGCGGCCTGCATGTTTTCAATCACTTGTTGTTTGTCAGCAGGTAACACCTCGGAAACGATTTCGTCAATGCCTAGCTTGTTTCCGATGGTGTTCGCTGTATTGGAGTTGTCTCCCGTCACCATGATGACTTTCAGGCCGCGCTGGCGAAGTCGTCCGACGACGTCCGCGGCAGCGTCGCGAATCTGATCTTCCAGACCAATCAGTCCCCAGAAGCGGTCTTGCCACGCGACGAAGACCACAAGCTGTGCTTGCTGGCACAATTCTGTGGCGCGTTGAAGGAATGCGTCGGGAATTGATATCTTGTGCTGGCGGAAGAGCTTTTCATTTCCCATGAATGCCACGCTATTTTCACACTTCGCCGAGATCCCCTGCCCAGGATGCAGCTGCAAGTCCGTAGCGCGGAGTTGTGATTTAACTGTGGGTGAATGAGCGACAATCGCACTTGCGACTGGGTGATTGGTTAGTTGTTGGACGGCGCAGGAAAGCGACAGGAGTTGTTCTTCGGTAATCCCAGGGGCGGGTTCAATTTGGGCCACTCGGGGTTTACCGGAAGTCAAAGTGCCGGTTTTGTCAAAAACGACACTGGAAAGTGCACCAGCGGTTTCCAGGGCAGTGGCGTTCTTGATGAGAATGCCGCGTTCCGCCCCCATAGCACTGCCGACGAGTACGGCAGTCGGAGTCGCCAGACCCAAGGCACAAGGGCAAGCTACAATCAGAACCGCGACAGCGTGTTGCAGGGCGGCAGTCGGTTGATTAACCAGAGCGATCCAGCACACCAGAGTAATGGCGGCGGCTATCAACACAAACGGAACGAACCAGGCTACTACCCGGTCTGCCAGACGTTGCACGTCTGTTTTGGATTCGATCGCGTTTTGAACGAGGCTGATCACTTTTGCCAAGGTTGTTTCATCGGCAGTGTGGACAACTCGCGCCTGCATTGAACCGAACGTATTCACGGTACCGGCCAACAGACGATCTCCAGGTGCCTTGTCACGCGGGATGGATTCGCCGGTAAGCCACGCTTCGTCGACCTGACTGCTCCCCTCGATTACCTCGGCATCCAGTGGAATACGGTCTCCAGGGCGGATCAGAATTTGGGTGCCTGTCGGCACTTCGAAGGTAGCTGTTCTGGTCCATTCAGTTCCCTGCCCCACCAGACAATCGCTTGGCGCGAGCTCCAACAATCCGTAAAGCGAACGTGTTGCTCGATCCTTGGCTTTGGATTCGAGATATCGTCCCGTAGACAGGAATGCCAGTATCATTCCCACGTCCGTGAAAGTCATAGTGGAAGACCCATAGGTAATGCCATACAGTCCGGCAAGATAGGCCGCGGCGGTTGCCAGAGCTACCAGCGAATCCATGTTTGCCGACCCAAATGTGAGACGTCTGATCGCGTTGACGTAAAATGGGGCGCCGACGTACCCGAGTAGTGCTGTGGCAATTAGCGCCAGGATCCAGCCGGTCTGTTGTCCGGGTTGGAGCAGGCGTGTACAGCCGAGTAGCAATCCGAGTCCCAGGCAGGCGAAACTAGCTCGGTTTCGCCAGGAATGAACCTCTCGGCGAACATTTGCTGTGTTATTTCCGAGACCAGATGCACCGGCTGCGAGTACCGTTGCTTTATAGCCAACGCTCGAAATCGCGTTGGCTATGGTTGTGTCGTCGCAGTCTTGGGGGATGCGGGCAGACGCCCGCTGCGTGGCCAGATTTACACGTATGTCAGAGACCCCGGGTACCCTGCCCATGGCGCGTTCCACTTGCGCGACGCAACTCGAGCAATGCATCCCCGCAATCTGCCAATACGAACGCGCGGAAGGGACGGTGGTTACGCGATCACTTGTCCCCAGTTGTTTGGGGGCTGTGTGCATAGCATCTGGCAGCTGCGAATTTGGAGCTGTTGGCCGTTGGGCAGACCCGTTTCCGGGTGACGCTGCCTTTGTGGATATCGCGTCCACCGCCGACGGTGGAAGTGTCGGCGTGGTGCGTTCTTCTTCCCAGTCCAAAACCTGGAAGCCGCCGGCTACAATCGCCTGGCACAATTGTTCGGGAGTTGCCAAATTGCGATCGAATGTTACCACTGCCCGTTGTGGATTCAGTTGCACTGAAACTTCATGAACTCCAGGCGTGGAGTTCATGGCACGTTTCACATGGTCGATGCACCCACCGCATTTCATGCCGTCGAGCTGCAGAGCGATCGAGTCCATCGGTAGTGTCCATTGAATCGTGGAGTCAACACGTATTGAGATCGTCTCGGTTCAGCACCGCCGGAGATGTGTGCGGCGATGTGAACAGGAATGTTCCACATTTTCGGGGGTGACGGCCGTTGCATTTTTGTGTCGGACGACGCAAAGGCAGGGATTGGGCGGTTTTTACTTGTCCTTGGTTATTGCGGATTGAATTCTCTCGCAGACGAGTTCGATTTCGTCATCCGTCATTTCAATAGCATCCAGGTGGAAGTAACCTTCTTCCAGGTGATGTGCCCGGACAACGATGGTCGGACTACCGTTTGCTAGGGTGTCTGCTAGTGAACTGGCTGAATGTCCGGATGTTGTTGGGTGTGGAGTCAAGCGAACCCGCGAAAAAGGACAACCATTGGGGTCACTGTCGACCGCCAGTTCGAGACCTGGAGTATCCGTCAGGCGGTTCAAGATCAGCTGTACTTTGCGATCTTGTTCATTTGTCCAGGCTGCCATGTCCTGTTGAAGCCGAAACTGCAAAGCGGCCATCGCACCGAAAATAGACTCTTTGCCAGCCTTCATTCCCCGCCCGATGCCGCGGTTTTGCAGATAGACGGCGTCGATCAAATTCTGACGCCCTGCCACGATACCCGCAGTAGTGGCGCACAGGTACTTGTGCGCACTGGTAATTACCAAATCGCTGCCATATGCGATTAACTCACGGAGCCTCTGATCCTGTGCTGCGCCATCGACGATGACAGGAACATTGACTGCATGCGCCATCTCGATGACTTCAGGGAGGGCGACCCAGCCATGACGCACTGTGTGATGCGATTCAACGGCTACGATACTTGCCACGCCAGGCTGTTGTAGTTGGTGCAGCAATTCGTCACGACTGCAATTATTGACACTTCCAACTTCAACGGGCTCTGCGCCAGCCAGGCGGATTGATTGTGTGATTGGGGCTCCGTAGTTGACACAATGGCCTTTTTGGATCAACACGCGGCATGGTAACCCAGATGTATCTGGGAGCTGCAGGACTCGAGCCAGATTATTGCCGGTCATCGTCGCCGCGACGCTCAGCGTAATTCCCGCCGAAGTGCAGGCTGTGACGCATCCGGATTCCGAGCCACTAGCTTGAGTGATCAGTTTCCCGGCAGCTTGCTGGATCTCATCCAGTAGGAAGAAATGCCGCATCGACTCGTTGACGACATCGATGATCTCCGGCAATACGATCGAGCCGCACAACTTGGTCATTTTGCCGCAGGCGTTAATGACATGCCGTAAGTCAAATTGTTGATGTAAATCCATATGTGTACCCAGGGCGCGTTGTATCCGTGCCAGGCGAAACGCTCGCGTGGTATTTACCAAGGCGACTAAACGATGATCCGATGTGCGGCGAGTTCTTGGTACAGCGGTTCGCACGCTTCAAGTAGTGGCTGGAAGCGTTCTGGGACCTTTTTGTCTTTAGGACGGTAAACGCCGAAACCGGTGGATTTTTCCACGTTGCCATACCAGTGTCTGGCCCATACCCCATCCGTTTCCCTCTGGCCCGCTGGCCAATGCAGCATGCTATCCAGAAATGGAACTTGGACCAGGTTACATAAGGCACTCAACATTTTTCCGGGATTTTCCAGTACGTCTCGGCTGTCTAGAACCGGGGGGGCGCTACCCAAACGTTTTTGCACATGGTGAAAAATCTCAACTTGCTGGGGAAGCCCGGTGTCTGGAAGGCTGGGGTTGGGGAGGATTTCGAGTAAGGAAGTCAGCATCTCTTCAGGAGAGCGGATCAGGAAGCAACTGACGACGTGTTCGAGCCAATCGAGTTCGATATCTGGCAGCAGGTGGTGGGACATATGCTTCTGATAGAAGACGGTTCGCTGGTCGGGAATTGGGCCTGTCAACCAGGAAACGACTTCTCGCCAGTCTGTGGATTGGCTTGCGATGACTTCCTCCGCACCGGGATGGTCAAACCCGGTCGTTTGCAGATAGTGTGCGTAAAGTGGTTCATCGCAGACCACGGTATCGGGCCGATTTTCCCAGGCACGCATCAATGCCGACGAAATGTTACGAGGGCCTGACCACATGGCAATCCGGAGTGCTTTGTTCATGAATTCAGGATAGTCCAGCAGGGTAAAGTCGCCAACGGGTCGTGGCATGTGTACTGATCAAGAAGTGACCGCTGCAATCAACGCTTGGATGTAGCCAACGGTCCAGGCACGCCCTCGTTCACACCAGATTCCGTCGCCCTGCATCTGGGGAACATGGTCGGGCAACAGGAAGCCCTGGAAGCCGATCTGGTGTAGTGTTCGAACTGTCGCCACGGGATCACAGTTGCCTTCATCGAGATGGCATTCGACAAAATCGTCTACTGGACCCTGAACATCGCGGAGGTGGACATAGAATATTTTCCCCTTCTCTCCGAAGAAGCGGATGGCGTCCAGCACTCCCTCGCCTGCTCGCATTTCCGACCAGCATCCATGACAGAAATTGAGCCCGTGCATTGGACTGTCAAATGTATCCATGGCTCGTTGGAAGTTTTCGAAATTGCGAAAGACCCGGCCGACACCTCCTAAGGATGGCACAGGCGGGTCGTCTGGGTGTAATGCAAGTCTTACACCGGCTTGCTCACACACGGGCAGTATGCGTTCCAGGTACCAACAGTAGTTGTTCCAGATTTCTTCTTCGCTGTATTCCCGGTCAATTTGTACTGTGGTCCAGATCCCGAAGTTGGTCCTGTCCCCTGGCCGGACATGGCTGGCTTTTTCGTAGTTAAATGAGGTTGCGAGCGCGCCACCGCGTACCGGAGTATCGTTGGCAGTTCTCCAGACTCCTCCAGGCATAAAGTTATATCCCAGTATGGGAACCCCTGCTTTGCCAAGATTCTGAATCGTATAAACCATATTGTCGAGCTGTTGTTCACGCCCGTGCTGCCCAAGCATGATCTTGTCGTAGAATCGTGGCGGGACATTTTCGATGGACATCAAGCGCAGTTCCGCTGCTGAGGCACGTTCCACAAGGCCAGCGAGGTCCTCATATTCCCAGCGTTCTTCACCAGGCAGATCCGGGATGTTCATCTGGAAATCATCGCAGCCACATTGCTTGATGTATGCCAGTCGCTGGTCCGTAATTTCCTGAAACTGTCCCAGGCCGACGCGCATTGGTAGTGTGTCGATGTCGATCATGATTGAGATTCGTGGTCCTTTGGCTCTGGTCGCGAACCGGGTGAGAATTTAATATACAGGGACCCAACAGCCTTCATTATTCCGACGATGTCGCGATTCGTCCATCAACGTCACCGACCTTCGAGCCCCTTGCAGCATCCGCGAGAGCTAGTGCTGGCGTGCCCGCCGCTGCGGAGCAATGTCAATCTTTCTCGAATCGTCCGGACTGCCGGGTGTTGCGGTTTGCAGAGGCTTGTGGTTTGCGGAAATCCGCGGGTTGACCCCAAGATTGCACGGGACAGTCTGGAGCAAGTTGAGATTGAAGTACGCCGTTCGCTGGTACCTGTCTTGAAGCGATTCAAGGCGGAGCGTTATCAAATAGTGGGCTTGGAGCAGGCGTCGAATTCAGTCAGCTTGTACGATTTTGAGTTCCCCAAACGCACCGTTCTAGTCATCGGAAATGAGCGGGAGGGTTTGAGTGAGGCCATCTTGAATGTCTTGGACCATGTTGTAGAGATTCCCGTCTTTGGCCTGCCAAACAGTTACAACGTTGCGTCTGCAACAGCGATGGCTCTGTATGAGTACTGCCGCCAGTATCCAGAAGGCTAGCGGATCACCTGCTGAGAAGCACTCGCCTCGGTGCAATTCGGCTGAAGAACTGTGGTCAGGTTCGACGATGACTACAGTGAAGCTGTAGCGATTACACCGATGGTGTGGCGCTGAAACCGACGGATCTGTTGAGCCCCGGCTGTGGGGGAAAAGTAAATGAAAAACCGCACAATCTTGCCGTCTATCCTGCTGGTGACTGTGTTTGTGACCACGCTGGGATGTGCCACGGTCCAATCCTGGAATCCGTTCTCCAAAACCAAGACTCCGGCACCGGTCGTGAAATCTGAGGCAAAATCCACGGTGACGGCTGAAGAGCAGTCACCGGCAAAAGTGGTGAATGCAGCAACGCGTCAAAATTCCGTGGCCCAGTCGGATGTTGGCGAGCAGGCGGCTGCAAAAGTGGTGGATTTGGAGGGGCGTCAACCTGCCGTCGCCGGATCGACGACTGGAGAGCAGCCAGTAGCGAAAGTGGTGGCCGCGGACGCGCCTCGTGCTGTTGTGACGGAGCGGGATCAGGAAAATCGTTTTACAGCAGCTTTTCGGAAAGCTGGCACTGCCATTTCCAGCGTATTTCGTAGCGAATCAGACAATGGGGCACAGGGAGACCCTACCAGCCTGACAAATGTGCCGAAGAAAATCGATGCGAACGTCTACGAGAAAGCTGCCGAAGTGCTGGAAAAACGAGGGGACTTCTCCGGGGCGCTGGCGCAGTACGAAAGAGGGCTGAAAGCCGATCCAAATGACGGCGTGATGCTGGTCAAACAGGCTCGCTTGCTCGCTCGTCTGGGCGAATACGAATCGGCTGAAAAGAGCTACCAGCTTGCCATCCAGGCGGCTACGGACGAGGTTCTTCCCGCGCACGATTTGGGGTTGTTTTACGCGGAGCGGGGGCGGATTGATGCGGCGCTTACGATGCTGGCAATGGCAGTCAAGCTGGAGCCCGAAAATCCAAGGTACCGCAATAACCTGGCCCGTGTTCTGATCGACGTCGATCGCGTTGATGACGCGGTAGCGCAACTGGAGGTTGTCTTGTCTCCAGCGAAGGCACGCTACAACGCAGGTTATTTGTTGCGGGAACGAAAAGCCTACTCGCAGGCACGTGCGCAGCTGCAGCAGGCGATCAAACTGGATCCTGCCTTGGAAGAAGCAAAGCACTTGCTGGCAGATCTGCCGGCAACCAGTCAATTTACCTCTGCCCCGGCTCCACCGTCAGATGGAGATACAGCAAAATCAGACAGTGGCGAGGCAGCGAATAATGACGAGGCAGCCAATAATGACGTGACAAAGTCAGGTAGTGCTGGAGCACCTGTTCGGGATCGACCTGAAAAAAATCCTGGAAAAGAGGAAGCCAGCGAGCGGAAGACAGACACGATCGGGCTGGAATTCCCGCAGTCCATTGGTCAAACCGAGCGGCCTCCTGCCCCACCGGCACCCGCTCCGACGCCCAAGGATGCTCAGCCATAACTGAGCTGCCAGCCGTTACATAGCACGATTGGCTGTCTTCCCTCGCGATATTCCCTTTCTTTGTGGCGGAACACCAAGGGGGAGCGGGCCAGGTACGCTCGTTCCAGAGGTGTTTTCCAGATTTGGGACTTGTTCCAAATGCCTCTAGAGTTCCCCACGTTACCAGGCTTTGGATGCTACGTGGGCCTGCTCTTACTCTGCGGGTTCAATGACCCGCATTGATTTCCAGTGTCCGGTGCGGAAGCGCAACAGGAAGCCGACTCCCATGACCACAATGAACGCGGTGCAGGCAGACCAGCAGGCGATCATCTTTTGATCCGCATACTGCAGGGCCAGCCAGGTTGGAATCACCAGGACCAGTAATGATACGACAAGTGTAAACAGCAGGCAGAAACGCGTGTCGCCCGCACCCTGGACTGCCGAACTGAAAACGATCAGCATGGCGTCAAAGAATGCGAACACGGCCGCGAAACGCAAGAGGATGACCACGAACACGCGAATCTGCGCGAATGTGCTCGGATCACTATACGCGGCATAGGGTGACATCAGCAGGTTTGGCAGAAAGAGATACAAAATCGCGAAGCAGGTCATGTAGACCGAGGAGAGCTTGAAAGCCAGCCAGGTAGTGCGGACCGCCAGCTCCGCCCGACCCTCGCCCACGCGGCGGCCAACCAAAGTCATGACGGCAGTGCCGAGTCCGATCATCGGCAAAAAAGAGAGCGTGTTGACGTTAAACACCAGCGTGGTGGCTGCCAGCGTGTCACGGCCGATCCGGCCCACGAGCATGACGAAAATAGTAAATGCCAGAATATCGATCAACGATCGCAAGCCATTTGGCAGACCAAACCGCAGATAGCGAAGTAGCAGCGGCGCATTCAGTTTGCATTGGGCGAGGAACGCGTATTCATGTTTGAGATGAGGTTGCAGCAAGAGTACGGTATAGATTCCTAGAGAGACCAGTTGTCCTGCGATGGTCGCGATCGCTGCGCCCAGGATTCCCCATCGTGGAAAAGGGCCCTGGCCAAAAATCAGGCACCAGTCGAGTCCCATGTTTACCGCCGTACCAGACAGACTGACCCACATAACAACTTGGGTTTTGCCACGCCCACTGAAGAAACAGGAAACGGTGGCGACCAGTAGCACTGGCAGAGATCCCAAGCAGAGTGTTGTGAAATAGATAGTCTCCATCCGCTGGACGTCCCGGCTGTGGCCAACCCACTGAAACAAAGTTCCGGCGATTGGTGCCGTCGCTGTGACCAGTATTCCGCCCGCGATGGCTGTGAAGATGCCCTGCCAGACGACCAGGCTGACTTGTTTTGGCCGTTTTGCGCCATCGTACTGGGCCACGAACGTAGTCACATAGCTGGCTAGGCCGATCGGTAATGCCAGCAAGGTCCAGTGCAGCATGCCGGCAGGTAATGCTGCGGCCAGAGCATCGGGTGAGAACCAGGTGAGAAAGACCCGGTCCACGACATGCATCAGCGAAACGGAGCTGGAGCTGAGAATCAATGGAACCGCAAGTTGCAGTAGTTCGGCCAGGGAGCCGGCACGCGGGTCCAGCTCGGGCGATGCTTCTGCGGACATGGTCATGGTGTTGTTCGCGGCGACATTCAGCTATCAGGCCACAGGTCGATCGTGAGTTACACAAGAAACGCGATCGTGGCCAGGCATGTTGGGTTGTTGTGATTCAATGCAGCTGCGTTACCAATCAGATACACCCTGAAAATCCGCCACGAATAGGTGTGCTACGGACCCAGGTTTAGTCGTAGCCAGCCAGTGTGGTCAAAAGAGGGGGCTGTTGGCATCTGGCAGTAGCAGGCAAGCTGAATCGTGGTTGCGATACCGGAGAATTCTACGTGACTTGCAGCGACTGGGCCAAAACCCTGCAGAGGTTTCGTTGCCAGGCATGCGGCATGTAAATCCGACCAGGCCTGACCTGCTGCAGACACAGATTGCAAACAAAGCCGACTGTGAACCGCGTTCTAAGGCTCTTGGGCGGTTTCTGTGTGAGTCGCGGGCTGTCGGAATCCGACGATGAACACGAGGCAGGTAACGAAGGCTCCAATCCCTGGCCAGAGCCAAATGTAGAACCAGTCCTTGGCTTGGGCTGCCCGCCATTCCCCACGAGTTGTCTTTCCGTCCTTATCCTTATCGGCGTCCTTGGCTGCCTGTTGCAAGGCAGCGACGCTGTAAGTGGTCTCACTCTCATTTGCTGCGTCGGTGACCACCAGTGGTTGAGTGATCATCGCGGGCGTTATTTGGGATTCGCTGTCCAGATCCAGTAGGGCTGCCAGGCCTGTGCGGTCTTCTTTTGCGCCTGCATCCCAGTTGGGTAACATCATCGAACTGGTGGTTGGTGTTGCTGCCGAGCTTGATTTGACCGCGGCTTCGATTTGGATCGAGGGTGGGTAGGCATCCACGGTCCAGCCGCTGGCATACGACCCTACAAACATGCCAACGCCCAGCGTGATGAAGGCGATAAACCCTTGTGCACTGGCACGTTGGCTTTCATCAGCGCGGTTGTCGACATAGATCTGGCTGGCGACAAAGAAAAAGTCATAGCAGATGCCGTGTAGAACTAGGCCAAACACGACTGCCGGAAATTCATAGGTGCCGAAGGCAAAATAGCGCAGGCTCCAGGCGAGCATGCCGCAGATCAGCATGCGTTTGACTCCGAGTTTGGCGATGAAAAACGGCATCGCGAGCATGAAACCGATTTCAGAGATCTGACCGAGTGTTTGTAAGGCGGTTGGAAAAGGAGCGTCAATCTCCGACAGAAAGACGTTGGCCTGTGCGTAATAAAAGGAAAGCGGGATGCAAATTAGGAAAGAACAGATCACGAATACTAGAAACGAAGGATCGTTCAGGAGCTGTAGAACACTTGCGCCTGTTTTTTCGGCAGGTTTGTCTTTCCCTTGTGGTGGTGTATGGGGCAGTCCGATGACGCTGTAAATTGCCAGTGCGAGAGACGTGCCCGCGGCCAGCCAGATCGGCGCGCTGCTTGTGCCAGCAGGTACGTCCAGTACCAGGCCGACCAGTAGCCCGACCAGGATCCAACCCACGGTGCCGCCCACTCGGATGACGGGGAATTCTTTTTCGGCATTGCCAATGTTGGCAAAGGCGATGGAATTGGTCAGAGCGAGAGTGGGCATATAGACAATGGCATAGGCAACCATGGCCACATACAAGGTCATGAAGTCAGTTTGGATTGCGGCAAAAGAAAGTAATCCCGCGCCGATAAGATGTAACGCGGCGATAAGTTTTTCGGTGGCAAAGAGCCGGTCGGCGAGAAAACCTACAATCCAGGGAGAGATCATGGCAGCGATGGCAGTGGTCGCGAAAACGGCTCCAATTTGAACCCCAGTGAATTTGAGTGTCGTCTGCATAAATCCGCCTAAAGAGACGGCCCAGGCACCCCAGATTGCGTATTGGAGGAACATCATCACACACAGACGAACCACATTGTTTGATTGAGGATGTTCGGCTTGGGCGTTCATGCTGTGTCCTTCGATCAGAGCGAAATAAGATTGCGCGGATGAGATTCTATGGAAGAGTTGTGCCTGTTGCCGACACGCTACAGGACGGCCTGCATTCTAATGCACAATGCCCTTCTGCGAAAGCGAAAGCCTGATGTCGCTGCATGGGATTCTTGCCAGTAGTTTGGTACTGGTCTGAGGCGCCAGACGGTCGCGGGTGAAGTCGGCGGTCGGGTAGACGTGGCTGCCGAACATTAGCTGCCTCGGCGGTGGGCAGTGCGGAAGCGGATCTCGTATACCTTGTGGACCGGATTTTTACTCACCCATTCCACGGGTCCCGCATCGGCGCCGATGAAATCCTCGTTGACGGCGCAAGCGACCTGCTTTCCGGTGGCCAGGTTCACGACCTTGATGGAGCCGGGATCCGGCCCCCTCCGAAACCCCTGCCCTTTGAATCAGTTCGCCATAGTCGCTGGTGGGATCCGTCGGGATTCGGCTCAGGTCATCTGCCAGGTCGGAATTGACTGTCAACTGGACCAGATGTTCGGGCCCCTTTTTCTGCTCTGCGGCAACACGCAGCAAACCGATTGCGGCCAGAGAAAGAGTGACGTTCATGGCCAGGCTCATATCAGCAGGAACAGGGGGACTGTATCAATCGCGGAGTACTCGCCATCAATCGCGGAGTGCTCGCAGCGGATGGAATCAGGCATCGCGTTTCTGCCGAAGGAAAAAGTTAGCAGCAAGGGGCTCACTGGTCCCATGAATGGAACGATCTTTGGTATTCGCCTGGCCTTTCAGTGGTAGCCAACTTCAAGCCGGACACAGGAATACGAATGGTCCGTTCTTGCTTGGCGGCGGTTGAGATGGGGCTGGAGCACGGCTAATCCCGCATGACCTCGGGCGAAAATAATCCGCTGGCCAGACTCTGTATCACCATGCTGCAGAGACCGCTGGCGTTCGGATGGGCCGTTTCCCGGACACGAACGGAAACACCGAGGAGGCTACTTCGACGCGGGATTCGCAGGTGACCGAAGACCGCTGCGCCAAGGAGTGGGCAAAATCCGGTGCCGCAGCCCACCATTTGGCTTTGCAAGAGGTCACAAGCCCTTTTGCCCGCGCATAAAAAAACCCTTGTTTTGCAAGGGTTTGCGACCGAGTGGAGGATAGGGGACTCGAACCCCTGACCTTCTGGCTGCCAGCCAGACGCTCTCCCAACTGAGCTAATCCCCCGAAAATACTGTTTTGGGCAAACCCGTAAATCCGATCCAAAGTGTTGGGGGAGAACGAGTTTGGTTGTGCCGGGAAAACTAGCACTCGCTGACAAGGCTGTCAAGCGAGGACCCGCTGGATCGGAGACTTTCCGACGTGGATCGATTGAAGAGAATTGCTGTTCCCGCATTGAAGTTCAGCTTGCCGGTTCTCATTGTCGGGTGGTTGCTGTCCAGTATCAGTGCCGCAGAATGGCAGGCGTTGAATTCACGCTCGAAACAATGGGACCGGCTTGTATTGGCTTTTCTGTTAACGTTTGCTGGCGTATTGGTGACCTATGTTCGCTGGTATATGTTGGTTCGTACGTTGGGTTTGACTTTTCGAATTCGGGATGCGCTGAGACTGGGATTTCTCGGCTATCTGCTCAACTTTGTGTCTCTCGGTTCCGTCGGCGGGGATCTATTCAAGGCAATTTTCATTGCCCGTGAGCAGACGTCGCGTAGAGTGGAGGCTGTGGCGAGTGTGATTGCGGACCGTGTGATCGGTTTGTACGCCCTGCTAGTACTTGCCAGTGGTGCGACCTTGCTAGGCACTGTGTCGGGGCAATCCGACCTGCTCAAACGTGTCGGTCAGATTACGCTGATAACAACCGTCACGGGTGGCTTGATGGTGTTGTTGTTTGCAATCGCGCCGGTAGAAAAGATGACTACCTTGCTCCGTCGGTTTCCACTCAGGATCGCCACGATAAGTTTGCGTCTCGTTGAAGCTCTCTCGCTTTATCGGCGTAAACCGACAGCCGTTGCAGCGGCGCTCGCGGTGAGTGTTCTCACACATGGCATGTTTGTCGCGGCACTTCATTTGATTGCCTCGGGTATTCTTGAATTGTCACCCTCGCTGCCAGAGCACTTTGTGATCGGGCCCGTTGCGTTTGTGGCAGGGGCGGTCCCCTTCATGCCAGCGGGGTTCGGAGCGCTGGAATTGGCACTCGATCTGATGTACACCAAGGTTGCGTCCGCTCAGCTGGACGCTGGTCTCGGGGTGGTGGTTGCCTTGGGGTACCGACTGAACACGATAGGCGTCGCGATGGTGGGTGCCATTGTTTACTGGTTCAGTAAACGCGAAGTAGATGAAGTGTTGTCGCAGGGCGAAGAAGCTGCGGGAAGTGAAGTGAAGTAATTGTCAGCAATGGTGGTGTTATGAGAGCCATGGCGACCGGCCAGTACCGCTTGCGAAAAGTTGTAATCGGGAAAACAAGGTGGCGTTATGTTCGCACGTTTGCCAACAGGCAAAGCAGTTGCAAGTTTGGCACACCATAGTGTTTGCGTTATGCTGACTGGACGGAGACCTCTGGCGGGCAGGGTTCTGTGGATGCGGCGTGATTGCGTCGTGCAACCTGCCGGCTGCTGCAAGCGGGCGGGGTTGGGGTTAGCCATACCATTATTGTCTGGAGCGTGATTGGCATGCAGATACACAGGAATTGTGACGGGGTGACCCGACGGGACTGCCTCGAATTAGGACTCGGTGGCTTGATTTCGGGCGGGCTGGTCGGTGCGCTGCGGGCTCGTGCGGCGGCTCCCGTAGTCGAAGGTAAGTCCCAGGTTACCAGCTGTATTCTGATTTGGATGGATGGAGGTCCGACACACTACGAGACATTTGACCCGAAGCCAGAGGCGCCGTTAGAAGTACGGGGGGAATACGAGCCGATTGCAACCAGCTTGCCGGGAGTGCACTACTCTCGCCATATGAAACAATTGGCTCGGATTGCAGACAAACTCGCAGTGGTTCGTTCGATTCGCCACAACCAGGGTAATCACGGCGCAGGTAATCACTACATGATGACCGGCGCGCCGCCCAGGATCCCGGTTGGCTGTGGGGCGTTTGTCAGTTTTCATCCGAGTCTGGGGTCGGTGACCGCGCACCAGCTTGGTGCACCACATGGCTTGCCGGCCTATTTTTCGCTACCCCGTATGTCGCGTTCGGGTGGCCCTAACTTTTTGGGTGCCAGGTACGCTCCCTTTGTGGTGGCAGATGATCCCAATGCCAAGGGATTTCGGGTACGCGACGTTGCCTTGCCACGGGGTTTGCAGTCGGATCGTTTTCGTGGTCGTCAGAGCATCCGGCAACAGGTCGACCGGTTGACGCGGATTGCCGAGAAGACCGCGGGAGATCCAGTCTTGGCCCTCGACGATTTCTACCAGCAGGGCTACACGTTAATGAGTTCGAATCAGGCCCAAACAGCGTTTGATATCCACCAAGAGCCAGAGCAGATCAGGGACCGCTTTGGTCGTCACAGTTTCGGACAGCGATCCTTGTTAGCACGTCGCTTGGTCGAAGCGGGTGTGCCATTTGTAACTCTGTACCACGGTGGCTGGGATCATCATCGCAATATATTTAGTGGTCTGGCAAGCAAGTTGCCCCCCTTTGAATCGACGATTGCTGCGTTGATCAACGATCTGGAGGAGCGGGGCATGCTGGACACGACCTTGGTCTGCGCGCTTGGCGAGTTCGGACGAACACCCAAGATTAATTCTCGCGGCGGTCGCGACCATTGGTCCAATGCGATGTCTGTCATGTTTGCGGGCGGCAAGACACCTCCCGGCCAGGTAATTGGCGCAACAGACCGCCAAGGGTATTCGGCGATCGAACGGGTTTTGTCACCAGAGAATTTTGTTTCCACGATCTACCGGAAGCTGGGCATTGATCCCGCGAAAATTGTCTACACACCAGACGGTCGGCCAGTACACCTGGTTAGTGATCCATCGCCGATTGATGAATTGTTAGGTTGATGACAGTTCAGGCAGTGCTTCTCGGTAGGCACCTTACCCAAGATCTGCGGACGGAAGGGCCTCGTCTGCTCGGGAGGAGTGTCTCTCTTCAGGGCCTCTGCCCTCTCTGCTAGTGTGAAGCGGCTGCTATCGGTCATGCCTCCGTAAAAGCGGATTATTGCGATTGTGCCCGTTAGCAGGGGATGCCTCTCTAGGTTTGTGTGACAAAACGGCGGCCCGGTGATGTTTTCCAACCTAGGTTGGTAAAGGAACATGATTGTTTGTCCGTACTGATTGTGCGTCGGTGCATGAATCGATTCTGTTGAATGAGGGTGCCAAGGTGGCGAAAAAAAGGGCAGCCAGGAAACGGGCGTCGGCCAGCTCGCAGAATAGTACCTCGAGAGAGTTGGATAACCACGAGGTGGAAAAGCAGCTGGACGCAGCTCGAGAAGCGTTGCGAAATGCTGAAGAGTTCTATGCGCGACAGCAGGACAATAAGGCGGACGACCAATCCCCCCTGGAGTCACGGACTTTGGGTAGCGTGATAGACGATACACTACGCCTGGTTCGCCGCTATCCGGGAACCGGAGTGGTTGCATCATCGGCAGTAGGCTTTGTGATTGGCCGCATTACTCGCCGGATCTTCTGACGGAACTGCAGATTCCAATATCATCTACGGAACCGGATCGATGAACCAACCTGGTCCTGTGACAGCTGATGCGGAGGAACGTCGGCACGTATTACGCCGAGATATCGGGCGTTTACGGAGACGCCTGGATCGCCGTGCAAACCGTTTACTCGCGCCCACGGTGATTGTGGGAAATTGCTGCGAACACATTGGCCGTAACCCTGGCCGTTCCATTTTGGCTGCCGTGACTATTGGGTTGTTTATGTGGGGACGTTTGCCGCAGGAGTGGAGCATCCGCGCCAGTATCGATCGAATCAAGAAGTGGATGACAAGTTCATTCTGGGACGAATTGTGGCAAGCAGTAAAGCAAGCTGTGACTGTTGAACCGCAACGTGACTCGAAGACTGGCAGCGAGGAAGAGCATGCCTGAGTATGCAGGGGCAAAGACGCCTTCTTGGACTGAAGAATGGCGGCGGTTGTTCAGTGACTTTGTTGACTTGTTGGTGCTGCGCCGCCAGTTGGCAGAGCTGGAGGTTTGCAACGACCTGCGGCAAATTAAACGGCTGGGTATTTTCGGTGGTTTGGGATTAACTCAATGTCTGGTTGGCATGGCGGTCTTGGCGGTCCTCGCCGGTAGTCTGATCGATCAATGGATCGCAACAACTACAATACCTGGACCCCGACCCTGGGGTTCTCTCTGTCTAGGCGTGGTTTTGATCCTGTCTGGACTGGAAACGCTGCGCCGAAGTTGGAATCGCTTTCAACGAGAGTTTTCTGGACTAAAGGAGTCCATCGCTGAGCTTCGCGAGGACGCAGTCTGGTTGCGGGAGTGGTCCGTTTCCGATTCGCTGAAACCCGATTCCGCGGACGAAGCTTCCGCTACCACCCCGTAACGGACGGCGAGTTGCCGACGTTTCTGGTGGTGTCTTGTTTATTCTTGGGCGGCTCTGCTTGCCGCCACGGGGACCATTGTCCAGATGGCCGCTGTTCAGGGTCTACTGGGAGTGCCATACTCGTATCTGAGGTCCACTGTCCACGGAAGTCAGGAGGGTACCATGGGAAAATTGTCGGAAAAAGTTGCCATGGTAACCGGGGCCAGCCAGGGGATTGGGAAAGCAATTTGTCACGCGTTTGGCCAGGCCGGCGCTGCACTAGTGATCAACGCTCGGAATGCGGAGAAACTATCTCATGCCAAATCTGAATTGGCCAAATGGGATGTGCCGGTGCTCATGGTCGCCGGAGATATTTCACAGCCGGAGACCGTGGAACGTGTGTTTAACGGGTTAAATTCGGAGTTTGGCCAGCTTGATGTTCTTGTCAACAATGCTGGTGCATTTGACGGTGGGCCTATTGACGAGCTTTCATTGGAGTCCTGGGATCGAGTGATCAACACGAACCTCCGAGGGCCTTTCCTATGTACTCAGCGTGCGATGCGTTTAATGAAACCGAAGGGTACAGGTCGTATTATTAATGTCGGATCCATTTCCGCTCAGCGTGTTCGTCCGAGGTCTGCTCCCTATTCGACGTCGAAATTCGGGTTGGTAGGGCTTACCCACGTGACTGCGTTGGAGGGACGCGAACACGGAATCACATGTGGTTGTTTGCATCCCGGAAATGTTCTTTCTGAGCGGAGAGTCGAATCCGGCAAGCCACAAGATAATGAACCGATGATGACCGTGGATGAGCTTGCTGAAGTAGCATTGTTGATGGCTACCTTGCCCTCGCATGTGGCGATGCTCGACGCGGTTGTTTTGCCAAGAGATCAAGCGTACATCGGTCGTGGTTAACGGCGTTGCAGCACTGCCCACAGCGATCAGCAAAAAGTAAGTTCACATACAGATTTTGTAGCGGAAAACTGATAACAAGAGTTCTATTGGATGAATACTTCGGTCAACTCTTTTGATCCAAAGGCATTGCGTGCGGACTTCCCTATTCTGGATACGCGCGTTCACGGTGACAAACTTCTGGTCTACCTGGACAATGCAGCGACAACGCAGCGCCCGCGCCAGGTAGTCCAGCGCATTAGTGACTTTTACACGCAGCAATACTCGAATGTCCATCGCGGGATCCACGCGCTTAGTGAACAGAGTACCGACCTGTACGAACAGGCGCGAGAAGCTGTAGCGAGGTTCATTCACGCGCGGCATCCACACGAGGTTGTTTTTACTTCTGGTACGACTGCGGCGATTAACCTCGTTGCACACAGTTGGGGGCAAGGTCACATTCAGTCCGGTGACGAGATCCTGCTCACCTTGTTGGAACATCATTCAAACATTGTTCCTTGGCAGCAACTAGCTGAACGAACTGGAGCTGTGATCCGCTTTGTTCCCGTTGAGCAAGATGGCCAGTTACAGCTGTCGCAATTGTCCAGCCTGTTGAATGAGCGTACACGGATTGTCAGCTTGACTGCTGCAAGCAATGTGCTGGGAAGTCACGTTCCCGTTAAGGACATTGTCGCGCAGGCACATTCCGCGGGTGCTTTAGTTCTATTGGATGCCGCACAGAGTGCCCCCCACCAGGTGACCGATGTTCAGGCCTCTGGTGTGGATTTCCTGGCCTTTAGTGGACACAAAATGCTCGGGCCATCTGGAATTGGTGTGCTTTACGGCCGTGAGGAGCTGTTGGAAGAAATGCCTCCGTTTTTGGGTGGTGGCAGCATGATCCGCAGCGTCACGACCGACGGGTTCGAGCCCGGGGAATTACCGGAGAAGTTTGAAGCAGGTACACCACCCATTGCTCCCGCGATCGGCCTGACTACGGCGATCGAGTATCTGGAAGATATCGGAATAGAGGCAATACAGGATCATGAGAGGCAGCTGGTTGTTGAGGCGCACCAGCGCTTGAGTTCCCTTGAGGGTGTTCGAATTCTTGGTCCACCAATTGAGCACAAAGGTCCGATCGTTAATTTCCTGCTGGATGGCATACATCCGCATGACGCCGCACAGGCTCTTGATCAGCAGGGAGTGGCAGTGCGGGCTGGGCATCACTGTGCGATGCCACTGCACCAGCATTTGGGAGTGACTGCGACGTTACGCGCGAGCTTCTATCTCTACAACACTCAGGAAGAAGTCAAGATTCTGGCCGATGCGATTGTTGATACACAACGTGTTTTTCGGCGCGATGGATGACCTGTCGTTGTCCTGGTAGTGAAGACCTGGTTCGTGTCTGACTATCACAATTGCAGAGAGGTAGAGTGGGTGGTGGCATATTCCTGCGAGATTTCGGAATCTCGTTATGATGCGGCGGTGAACGTATGCCGCGAGTTCGAAGGTTGGCCGCTAAGCTGGCAGTATTAGTGGCACCACAACGGGCTCCATAATCAATTGAGTTTTCTGCGGGGGCAATCACTGATGGCTGAGCATCCACCGCTCAAAGTAGCGTTAGTTGGTGCCTTGGGAAAAGTTGCTGCCCCGTGTCATTTGAATGTTTTGCGAAGCTTGCCGTCACTCGAGCTAACTGCGCTGTGTGACACCGATGAAGCGGGTTTGCGTCAACTCGCTCAACAACACGAAGTTGACCAGATTTACACTCGCTACGATGAGCTGCTCGCGGATCCTGGAATCGATGTAGTTGACTTGGTGATTCCCCCTTTTCTTCATGCTGAAATGGCAATTGCGGCGGCGCAAGCAGGCAAGCACGTTTACGTGGAAAAACCAATGGCGCTGAGTCGCGGGCAGGCGCAGGAGATGATTCAGGCGGCTGCCGCAAGTTCAGTTCGTCTGATGGTGGGCGAGAGCTACTACTTTCACGGTCCTCATCGTCTAGCCCGAGATCTAATTCAAGCGGGTGAAATCGGTGAGATTCGCCAGATACGCCAATGCAAGCAGGCGTGGCTGTTTAATGAGTCCGAGAATCGACGGTTGAACGGACTTGGGCATGATGTTGCCTGGAGGTTTGATCCGCAACTGTCCGGAGGTGGGCAGTTTCCCTGGGTTATGGATCATGGTCCCCATCTATTTGCAACTGCTCGTTTGTTTGCTGGGTCAGGTATTCAAACTGTCACGGCGTTACAACGTAAGCACGGTGTTGGACGAGAGTGGCAGCTTCGCGGGATTACGGCCATCAGTTGGGTACATTCCGACGATGCTGTAGATGGGATGTGGTGTCACTGCGAAACCATTCCTGAGGCGGGCCCGTGGGTTGGTTTTCGTAGCGAGATCCTGGGTACGAAAGGGACGCTTCGTGTATTTGGAGAGGGAGGTGGCGCTGCACCGGGATTTACACAAGTGGCACCTGTAACGCTTTATCGGCAGGGAAAGGCCCGCGATTTCCAACTGGACGGGAGTTCCGACCGTTCCTGGGTTTCCAACAATTCCTATTATGACCAGGCGCATCGAAACGTCTGGGATCACTTCGCAGATGCGGTAATTAACGAACTCCCCTTGGCATACGATGGCATCAGTGGGATGGAAGATCTCACCGCGACCCTTGCGACGATACAAAGCGCGGTCCGTGGTTGTGCTACGGAGGTTTCGTCGGTCGCAGATGATTGGCAAGCGTGGAAGACATGAACTGACCGTTGATCGAGCTTGCTCGGTGGTCAGTCCTCGGGATTGTCAGGTTTCGGGTTGGCCACGCTAATCAGTAGCGGCTTGCTTGAAAACGTAGTCTTCATCACAAAATTAATCGAAACGTTTGCCATTACGGCTACCTGTTGTCTGTCGACGGGGGATGCCTTGGCGTCGGCTTTAAATACGATCTGACCTTGAGTTGTTCCAGCCGTTAGCAGCGTTTTGCTGGCGTTCGCATCAATCGTTACACCCTTGGGAAGCGTATTGCCGTAGATACTACCGAGGTGCTGATACATGACGTCCAATGTGACGTTCTTGTCAAATCCCTTGGCACGCTTCACTTCTACATTGATTTTTCGTGTCTCACCTGGTTGCAGGGTGATTTCATAGTTGTCTAATGCGATTTCGAGCACGTCTCCTGGCTGACCTATCGCAACCGTGTGCATTTCTACGGGCCAATGGCCCCTGCCACCACCAGGTAGATATGTTTCCTGGTACTGGGTGGCCCGAATTTTCGAGATGTCTCCGGCGGGCTCACTTTTATTTCCTGCGGCCTTGCCATGAATGAATACATTCGTTGCGGACAAAGTCGTTTCAGGGCCGGCTTCCAGAATAATGCAGCCGTCTTGTCCGTCCGGAAGGATTCGGCCACAGTTCGCAGTCACACCTTGCGGGAGATGCTCGATGCCTAATTCGATCGTGCCGGAGAAACCATTCTTCCGGACTGCCCGAACGAAAATAACCCCGGCTGCGCCGGGCGCTAGTTGTGTTTTGTCGGTATCGGCAAAAAGTTGGAAGTAGGGTTTGCTGCGTGTCAATTCGAGGAAGTAGACAAACCGTGGGCCGCCACGCAGGTGAACATCACGCAGTTCGATGACATAGTTTCCGTCGGCGGGCGCGGTCCAGGATTCGATCAATGAATCTGAAAAGCCGCGTTTGCCAATCCTTAAATCGTCGTTCAGTTGTAACTGTTTTCCGTTGCCGTCAAGGATTCGCAGGTGCGAATCAACTGCAGATTGCCTGCGTCGGGCAGTGACCTCAAACGTCAGGACGTCTCCCTTCTTGGCGTCGAAGGCGTAGCAGTCAATTTCACCCTCGCGGGACAAGCGGCCATTGATGCCGGTAGGGACTGGAACACGCTGTGCATTCTCGATGTGCGCATGTTCCTGGGCTTGTTCAGTGGTGACTGGCAGATCGGTGACAATCAGGGGCACTGGGTTGCTGAGTGTTGATTCCAGCGGAATACCGACTTCTACGGCCTTTCCTTGTTGGACTGGAACTTGGAATTCTGCGATGGGGTTCGACGGAATACTGAATCCGATCAATTCAACCTGCGTAGCTTTCCGAGCTGCCAGCCCAATGGGGTACGTGTTGAGTACAAATGGCTGCGCACCGACTTCAATACTGTATTCCCAATAAGTGTTTCCGTGGTAGCGGACATCACGAATCTCCAGCAGGTAATCGCCGGCGTCTTCAAAACGATAGCCTAGAAAGGGGTCGGCACTATAAAAGTTGTCTGAAGAGGCTAGTGTCGCACCTGACTTTGATCGTAAAGTGAGAATTGGATCGATGTGTTGCTGAAGGTCGTGAATGCGATCTTGAAGACGCATTGACCGCACATGAAAGCTGAGCGATGTATTTGCGTCGACCGAGAACTGGAAATAGTCAATGTCTTCTGCTTTTTCAATAGCACCACATAAGGTTGCGGGGAATTGGACCGGTTGTGGATTCGATAATGCATCGTTATCACCGGTTTCGAGAACCACCGTGCCGCGAGTGACTACCAGTTGTCCCAGCGTACTTACGCCACGGGGAGTCGCGAGTCGGAAATCCCGCACACCGGGTTGCGCATCGGCAGCAACTGTGAATCGCACTTTGAGCGATTCAATCTTTTTAGGCTTTTCACCTTCTTTTACGGAGTGCGGTACGACCTCGCCTTGCACACCGTCACCAGAAACGAGCACCTTGTAGGCGCCGTAGAGATCGTATCGTGATCGGACCGTGTGTTCTGACGTTTGACCCTGTTGAGTCGCCACTGGACGTATGCTCATCAGCATTGGGTATGACGTCTGTGATCGCGTTTGACCCGCGGCCAATAAAGTGAGTAGCAAAAGCAGGGATATGCGAAGACACATGGTGTAACTGCTATGGTTCCTGGGAAACGGGTGCTGGGGCTCTCAGTGGACAAACAGGAATTGTTTGGAGTTGATCAAGGCCCACAAGAGATCCTCATAGCATTCTTTGGGACTTGGGCTGTTCTGCAGGAGTTCTCGGCTGAAGGTGATTTCTTCCGGGCTGGGACGACGAATCAAGGTTGCCAGGAAGAGTTGGTTCACGATGTCGTCATGTCCCGTTTTATTGGCGAGTAGTGTTCCGATGCGTGAGGTCTTGCCGGAAATCTTCTCGGCCAGAATGTCACCATTCAATGTGTGTAATGCCTGTGCCAGGTTCTCGTCCGGGACTCTCTCGCATTCGCACACGCTGGCGCGGCGTGGTTTGGCGAATGTCTTCAGGAAGTAGTTAGGGTACTCTGCATCGGGAAGTTCCGTCGCCCGTGTGCCAGGTGGTAAATTCTTGAATTTGGTGTTGGCTCCGACGGCCTGGTCGATTGCATCCAGCAGAGGCTCTGCGGCCAGTCGCTTGACGCGGTAGTGGCTGTAGAACCTTCGGTCAGAGAAATTCTGCTCCGTGGGTTGCGAGCTCAATTGGTAGAGCCGTGACGTCATGATTGCATGCATAAGTTGCTTGAGATCAAATCCACTATCGGCAAGTGTCTGGGACAGCGCGCCTAGTAGTGCGGTGTTGCTGGGCGGATTGGTGCTGCGCATATCGTCAATGGGCTCAACCAGGCCCCGCCCCAGTAAATATCCCACGTATCGATTGACGACGGATTCTGCGAAGAGCTTGTTGTCAGGTCCGGTTAGCCACTTGGCTAACGGTATTCGTCGGTCGAGTCGATGGTCGATTGGTTTGCCTGCGAGTGGCGTTGGTTGCATCTGCTGTCCAGTACGTGGATGTTTTACTTCGCCGGTATCACGAACGACGATCACGGATTCACCACCGAACAGGCCGAATTCTTCACTTCCTTTTTGGCCTACTCGAGCGAAGAACGCAGCCAGGCCGTAATAGTCAGCTTGACTGTAACTCTCAAAAGGATGGTGATGGCACTTTGCGCACTCGAGACGAAGGCCAAGGAATAATTGCGAGGTTGCTTCGGTGAGTTCTGAAGCGTTTCCATTAATGCGGAAGTAATTTGCTGGTCCGCTCGAGTAGATTGAGCCTTTGGCTGTCACCAGTTCACGGACGAACTGATCATAGGGCTTGTTGGTGCGAAAAGATTCCTTGATCCAATTATGAAGTGCCCACATGCCCTGTTCACCAAGGTCGTTGCTGTTGTTGCGGATCAGGTCGGACCACTTTAGTGTCCAGAAAGACGCGTAACGGTCGTTGTAGATGTTTTCCGCAGGGTCTTTTGCCAGGCCGAGCAAACGCTCGACAAGGTGTGTTCGTTTTTGAGGATCTTGGGAATCCAGGAATGCAGAAGCCTCTGTAAGTGTTGGCAGGCCCCCGATCGCATCCAGGAACGCACGGCGCAGGAAGGTTGCGTCATCGCACAAGGCTGAAGGTTCGAGCTGTAATTCGCGGAACTTGTTTGCGGCCAATTCGTCGATGAAGTTGTGGTTTTTCCAGTTGGCAAGCTGCGTACGGTTTCCAAAGGGAACCACAAAGGTCACAGCCTCGACCTGGCCTTCATAACGGACCATGACTGCAGATTGTCCTTTGCCGGTCGCGGTTACAAGTCCGTCGGATGTTACTGAGAGTACTCCTTCGTCCATCACATCGTAACGGGCGAACGATGTCACATCACGAAAAGAAGCGTCGGAGTACTTGACCACGGCACGTAACTGTTGTGTCTCATCCAGTTTCGTCGCCCGTTGGCCAGGGGTTACGTGAAGTGATATTGCCTTGACGGGTTTTTCCGCAGGAGTGGTTGCACCATTTGAAATCCACTCACGCAGAATTTCGTAGCCAATCGTGTCGGGGTCGAGACGCCGCCCGCCTCCGTGGGGCACTAGCATCGCTGGCTTGGCCATCAAGAGACTGAACTTTGGGCTCCCAAAGTTCAGTCGCCTGCCTCGGCTTGCCCTGGCAATGGCGCGAAAATCAGCTTGCGGGTCAAAGCCAAAGATCGATAGCTTGAAGCCACCTTTGCCGAATTGGCTAGCGTGGCAGGCACCAGCAGCACAGCCTGCTTTATTGAGAATAGGAAGGATGTCTTGCGTAAATTCAATTTGCGTGGTCTTCTCGCCTTGCACTTCGACGAAAATCTCTTGAACCAGATTCTGGTAGGCGATCGTGACTTTGGTGACTCCATCACGTAACGCGGTGATGCGTCCCTGTGTATCAACTCGTGCTACGTTCGGATCCAGGACTGTGTAATTTGCTGCAGCGGTCAGGTCATCCAGGCCTATGGCAGATGTATTGGACGAGTCTTTCTGGTTTACCAGAAGCTGGGCTTGCTGGAACTTGCCGGTAAGTAGTACGCGATCAGGTGTAATGTGCAGTTCTTGTCCTGTCGCGGTCGCTATGAAAGAAACCACCAATACACCGGTTACCCTGAGGCACTTCAACATTTGCATAGTGGTCAACCGTTGTGAAGTGAACGACGAGATTTCAATTTGATACGCAGAAAACTAAACGGCTGAAAGGCAGGTCTGCCGGATACACGGCCGTCCACAGGTGGCCACGACAAACCCAACTGCATTCCGGGACTGGCCTGCGATACGCTGTGATCGGTGTGACGCTGCGAGGCCGGCGCCCGGTATGGATGTCCGTTTATTATGACCCCGGCAGGTCGGAAACTCCAGAGGAACCGCCATGCATCGTGGGTGACATTTCGTTCGCTCATCAGCGGCTGGAGATTCGCAAACGCCGATCTCTTGAAACGGTTAGTGATTTGCTGATGGTTTCGCTGTCGTACGGTTGTGATTCGCGTTGAAGCGTTAGTCCAAACTGATATGATAGAGGCTCCGCTGGTGGATTCGCATTCTTGATCGTGCTCAGCTTCTGGTTTGTGCTTTCAAACCAGTTAGTTAGATGCAAGCTGTGGGCGACCAGGCTAATCCATTCCTGCCAGTTTGTTTTCTGCGGTGCCCGAGTTGCCCGTTCTGTCTGGCTAGAGTGCCGGCAGTGACGGCACGTTGTCGACAGAGTATGGAGAGGGAAACATGTTGAATCTACTTCCACAAGATCAGACGTTCTCGCGTCGCGGGTGCTTGCAAATCGGTGGATTAGTGGGCTTGGGCGTTTCCTTGTCGGACGCGCTGAAACAGCGAGCGGTGGCAGCGGCTGAAGGCACTTCAACGCGCGATGTCAATTGCATCTTGATATGGACTCGTGGTGGCACGAGCCACCATGACACGTTTGATCCCAAGCCCGCGGCACCACTGAGTGTGCGTGGTGAATTTCAAACAATCGATGCTGCGACACCGGGAGTGCGCTTCGCAGAAGTTGTGCCCAGTATGGCGAAGCACCAGCAGCGATTTGCTTTGCTCCGCGGTTGGAATCCGCAAAACGGCAGTCACGGTACAGCAGACCAGTGGGTTATGTCTGGTCGACGTTTCAATCAGGCGATCGCTTACCCGTGTTACGGTTCGGTAATGAGTTATCGGAAAGGTTTCAAAACCGCGATGCCCCCATTTGTGCAGTTGGGGAGTCAAGTTGATCGGCGGTTTGGTGGCGGGACCGCAGGCATTTTGGGGTTGGAACATAATCCGTTTGAAATGCTAGCCGATCCGAACGCGAAGAAATTTAACGTCCGAGACATTACCCCTCCCCAGGGAATTTCCATGAAACGTGTCAGCCGTCGTCGCCGGTTATTGGCACGTGTCGATGAGCTGCAACGTAAAGCCGAACTGCAACAAGATGCGTTTGCAACGCTCGACGAACATTACAAGGCGGCGCTAAACATGATCACGGCACCAGAGACGAAGCGAGCGTTCGCGCTCGACGAGGAGAAAGGTGCGCTCCGTGATGCCTACGGCCGTAATCGATTGGGGCAAAGTTGCTTGCTGGCCCGTCGTCTCGTTGAATCAGGTGTGCGATTTGTGACCGTTACTGACGGTGGCTGGGACACACACCAGAACAACTTCACTTCCCTTAAGAACAACCGCATGCCACCTGTCGATCAAGTAATCCCTCAATTGCTGATCGACCTTGAGCAACGTGGAATGTTGGCCAATACACTTGTCTGCTGGCTGACAGACTTTGGAAGGACGCCAAAGATCAATTCTGCCAGTGGACGGGACCATTGGGCATCTTCTGGATTTGCGATTATGGCCGGAGCCGGAGTGCCAGGCGGCCACGTATTGGGTGCTACGAATGAGGATGGTGGCCAGGTTGCCCGTGATGAGTATCTGTCCGCAGATATTGCAACCACGGTGTATTCCAAACTGGGGATTCCCCACGATTTGATTGCTGACACTCCAGACGGACGTCCGATTCGCTTGATCGAAGGACGTGAGATCAAGGAGTGGATGTAGCCTGTTGCCTGGCGACGTTGGCACGCCAGGGTTCATTAGAGCGCCGTTCCGATTGTGGTGGTTCAAGAAGGCACTGACGGTTGGTCGTACCGGTGCGTTGCCTCATTATTCGGCGGCTGGGCGGGCAGCTGCTTATTTGATGGCGGTTATAGAGTTATGCCGGCAAAGGCCTTCTCTGTGGTTGAATCCACGTGGTGCAGCAGCGGGCTTCCATGGTTGTTAAAGGCCATCCAGTCCGGGATCCATTTCGTTGAAAATGAATTGCTATGCTGCTGGTATTCTGTGTTAGGTTCGCCGCAGGTAGCGGTGTGGATTCTCGGTCGGACGTGTCGTGGTCTCCACTTTCCGCGTTTGGCAGGACATTACTTGGATGCCCCAGCTGTTCTACTTTGATGATCTGAGAGTCGGTGCTCGATGGGCCAGTCAGGGGCGTACGATAACCGAGACAGATGTGTTCAATTTGCAGTGCGATCCTCGTTTCGTAAGTCGATTGCGCATGGGTTGCTCGGACTCTCATTCATCGCCGGTTTGAGTAGTCATCACCCGGCAGTTGCGACACGCGCGTTTGTCGGGATGGAGTCCTGGTTATTCACCATGCCATTTTGTGTCGGTGAGACGGTCCGTGTCCGGTCTCAAATCGAAGCGCTCAGAGCTCGGCCACGAGGTACCGGCCAGGTTAACAGGCGGCGCGAGCTGATCAGTCAGGATGATGCGGTGGTGCAGCGCGGCGTTTTCACCAATTTGGTATTGCACGCTGCTAGTATTGCGAACTTGCCATCACCTGACTGGGGCCGGAAGGCCGCGTAATGGCGCGTGTACTGGCTGCGTTCCTGGTCGGCAGACGCTGCCTTTTGGGCAGTAAGAAAACATCAGCAACGAGCAGTGCTGACTGTTAACGATTACGGGCGATGGGTGATAAACGATCCGTTATCTGCCACTGGCAGTAGCGGTTGGTAGTAGTTGCGTGTGCGGGCTCGGCCACACCCGGGATACCAAACGATTCCCATAACCACATTCCACACTTCATCATCAGCTCCGCTTACACCATCTTCTTCGTTGGGAATCAAATAGGTGTAACTCGCGCGCAGTGCGAGGTTGTCTGTGATCGGTACTTGAAGTTCAGAGGCTAGCAATGCAGTGCTGAGCCCCGTCCAGCCGGCGCGGATTGTCCCTGACGCACCATCTCCCATGAACGACGTGCGGTAGAAAAAGGTGTACAAGTCGATGCTTTCCCAGGTCTCTGTGAGAGGGTCTGTCTGTCCTGACAGGAACGTGTCGCTTGTGTCGGTCTTCATGTTGGTTGTGAATTGAAAGCCAAGATCCTGGTGTGGGGTACACATCCAGCTCATTTCGCCACGAAGTTGGCTGAGTTCTATTCCATAATTCCAGTTGTCGGACATGTAGTCGAAAACGATTCCACCTTGAAAACCCCAGTCGACGCGGTGAAACACCCCTGCAGTTAGAAATGTCTGGTTGCGCGAATTGTCAGTGAAGCCACTGCCGGAGAGGTTGCTCTGGAGAAACCGCACACCGATTTGCATGCCTAACTCGCCAGTTCCGTATGGACTCACCGGCGCTCCCAGGTTGATTCCCTGGTGAAAACCGAAACTCGCTCCCTGGCCACGATTGGCAGATCCTGTAAAGCCATTTGCACCAGAAAAGAACTCCAAGCGATTCCAGGGGATCGAAGGGCATGGCAGCATGCAGCATTGGTTACAGTCAAGCGTGCCGCAGTCCTCACATAGACCAGTATCGGTTTCCATGACGACTTCGCCAGCATCGATAATTTCCCCTTCGATACTCTCAGTCATCGGGTCTTGAGTACTGATGAAGGTGCCAGGTTCGCTTAGAATGAGCTCTTCACTGATCGCCTGGGGTGACGCATGGATGAGCCGCCTGGAAAAGCGTCCCGAAACTGGGCGAACCTGTTCGCGCTGGCCCGCTGTGTTGACCGGTGCGAATAACGCGGGTTCCGCAGCAGGTGAAAACTGGCTGTCCAGCTCAGTTTCTTCGTCTGTGAATGCAGTCTCGTCAGGAGTTAAGGTCTTGGGCTCCGAGAGCCTCGCGCGCCGAAGTGGATTGGAATGGTCTTCGGCAAAGCCCGCGAGCGGCGATGCCAGCAGGGACAAGATAGCGAGGTGGTGGCACCAGCGAACGGCGAAGGTCATGGGAAAAATCCTCAGCAAGTCTACCGAAAGCCTCCGCGCGGAGGCCCGTGTATTAGCGACTTTATCGGATCTTGCCCAACCGGATCTTTCGCTAGAATCGGCAGAAAAGGAATACTTCTTCCAGCACTCGCAATGTACCTGAACTACCTGGTTTGCTGGCGGCTACTTGTTTTGCACGCGGATTCCGCGCAGGCGTAAGTTGTCCCAGTCGCCAGTGTCGTCGAATGAACCGACTCCGATGCGGCCTCGAAGGAAGGTCTTGTCTTGGGCCAGCATGATGGGATTTTTCAGGTCGTCAAAGTAGACCGCGATCAGTCCGGTCTTGGTTTGGCGTACGATGCGCACGGTGTGCCATTGGTCGTCCCAATTGGTACCACTTGTGGTCTTATGGGAGATTTTTGTGCGTGGTTTGCCGTCCACGATGAAAACCTGGTTTGCATGGTCGTCCGTCTTTTTGCCGAGGTGCACATAATAGAAGTGCGCAGGATCCTGGTATCCCAGAAACAAGCAGACATCACGATGCCCATAATCTGCATGCGTGCTGCGGACTTGAACGGTTAGCTCAAAGTCTCCGACCACCACGTCCTTGATGAGAGCCATGTGAAATGGGCTGCGATGAGGTGGTTTGTAGTCACTTTCTTTCTTGTACTGGCTATAGACCTGCCCCAGTTTGGTCTTCGCTATTTTCCATCCGCCAGGATCTTTGGCTTCCCAGTTCATGGCACCCGCTTCGAAATCTTCCTGGAAAATCAGTGGAAGCCGACTGGGTTCAGCGGATCGTGATGATTGTGGAGTGAATTCAAGGAACAAAGCGGTAACGGTTGCCAGGCATATCAGACAGCGCATCGGAAGACCTCGATTGAGCGAAGTAAACAAAGATTGAGCGAAGTAAACAACAATGGAAGTCCAATAGCGAGTTGCCCGTGGATTCAGAGACGCGTCCCTTGTTTGGCGGAGCTCCAGCGATCGCTTAGGACTTCATAATGTCACGTTACCCAGTCTGAAAATAATGGATATGTTGCGACGACATTAACTCTGTTTCTACTGCGTTGTGGAACTGTATGCAATATTCCGTTGGACCGCAGTGCCTGCACACAAACCGCCCGACCCGGCAGGTCGTATGCCGAAAACGGTTTCAACTGCTCTTATGTGGTTAATGGCACGGGTGGTGGTGTTGCTTCGAGTTGGTGCCACAGGTCTTTCAGATAGGGAAGATCGGAGGGCTTCAGTGTCCGATTCGCGTAGGCGGCGCAGGAATAGAGGTTGCCGAGTCGGACGACGCTAGTTCGCATTGCAGGATCCAGATCGGCAATCTGTCGTGCAAATTCCAGCGGTGTTTGATTTTCAGGTCGTGCGACTCCGCGTTCGCGAGACCATGCTTCGACAGCTTGAAAACTATAATGGACTAGTTCGTCGACGGAGCGATTCGTCGCTAATCCAGAAGTAAATGGGTTTTGAAACGACGCGAATGGGCGTACTGGCAATGTTTGCTCGACAATTGTCGTGGCAGATGACTCTTCACGTGGACGGCGGCCAAACAGCCGACTCCAGAAATCAGCCAGGTCTTTCAGTAATTTGTGCCATGCCTCCATGACCTGTGCGCGGTTTTTCCACAGCCACCAGCAGGCGAACGAGACCAGAACGAACCAAAAAAGTAGTTTGGCAATCCAGCCTAGCCCGGACAGTATTGAGCCGAACACATTCAGCGGCGATGACATCGAGTTCGCTGGAGTCGGCGAGCGACCTCCACTTGCGTTTCTCGTTGCATTCTGTCGTCGCGCACTTCGTCGTTTTTGAGACCGCGAAGACCCATTCCCGGAACGGTTCTTCTTGATTGATTTGAGTTTGTTGTTCTCGCGACGTTTCGATTGGCCGTCTGGACCAGCTTCGGCGGACGCTTTGTTTCCGTCGCTTTCCCGGCGATGATCGTCGGAAGGTTGGGAGTTGTTGTCAGCCTCTTGAGGGTTTGACTTCGCGTTGTCGTTTTGTTGGTCGTCTTGCTGGTTTCCAGGTGCGTCGGAATTGCTTTCAGCCGACTTTTGTTTGTTTGCAGAATCGCTCTGGTTCTGCTTCCTTGAACTTTCTGTTTCTGTCGAGCCCTCTTGTTTACTTTGTTGTTTGCCTCGCCCTTTGCTCTCGGCTTGTTGGGATTTGCGTCCCGCTTTCTGTGTTTGTCCCTTGCCTTGACGGGGCTTTCCCTTCTTTCCGGATTGACTCTTTTTTCCTTTCCCTTTGGCTCCGCGGTCACTGTCGGCTTGTGTTCCAGAGCCTGTTGTGCTGCCTTGATTTCCGGATCCTTGCGTGCCGGCTTTGGACGCACCCTGCCCTGTCTTCTCATCGTCCGCAATGCTTTGATTACCCTGTTGATCGTCTTCCGGGCCGTCGTCGAAGGGGCCCCACGGATTCGGGTCTCGATCCATCGAGCCAACCACAAAGGGTCGTGTGACCGAGTGGGTGCCTTGTGGGCGTGGTAATACACTGCAGAGCAACAGAATGCCGACGATCATAGCGCTGCCGATGCCGAGCCAGACGCCACTGACATCCTTGGGCATTTCCATTTGGCGTTGACGCAGGTACCTGCGCAGTCCCAGAAAACTGGTTGTCATCAGTAGCCCGATGCCAGCTGCTACGTAAACCAGCAACTGGTTGAATGTGGCCTGGCGGTGAGTGGTGGAACCCGATGGGATCATTAACTGGCCAAAACCAAATAGCGGGAGTGCAGCCAACGAAAAATAGATTACCCAGCGGCCTGGAGTGTGGCCTTTTTGTTGTTGGCGATGTTGCTGTGTCCATTCTGCCTCATGTTGCGGACTTTCCGTCGAAGTGGTGGCTTCTAGTTTGAGGTGCGTCTGATCAGAGTTTGCTTCTGGCTCTAAAGCATCCAGTCCGATTTGCTGTAACAGGCCTTCTCCAGATGAATCTTTGTCATCATCGATCACCGTACTGTCCCAAGTCAGTTTGTTGGTGCTCCACCAGATAAGACCGATCAGGCAGACGTTGAGCAGGATGTTCAGATCGCTAAATCGTGCTACCGCGACAAACATCGCAATCGCCAGGGGAATTGCGAAGAGGACGGCGCGCTCTTTGCCCTCTTCGATTGAGATCCTTGCGATCAGTACGACGGCAAAGACGAAGCAGGAGAAAATGAACCGTAGGCGCGCGTCATAGAGCCCATCGTAGAACACGGTCAGTAGAAAGAAGGTCAGACTGCCGACGAGTAGCATGATGAGAACCGGGGTGATAGCGATCACCATGTAATCCATCAGCGTTTTACGTAAACGCAGTCTGGCCATCGAGCCACCTTTCCGCCTGTCGCCAAGATTGTCGCTTTGAATGAACTGCACGGAGTAATAGCCTGCAGCTGCATTGTAGACGTCATGTGTTATCGACCCAAGGATTTCCGCTCACTGGCTTACTCGGCCTGAACGTTGGCTGGTGGATGTAATCGCTAGGAAACGGCGACTCTGGCGATGGTGAATAGACAAAAGAAGGCTAGTGACTGCCTGTGCCAGGAAAGTGTGCGAGTCGCTCGGGGGCAAGCTAGGGCCAGTTGCGTACGCGGCCGAGTTCCCTTTGATGGTTGTCCAGAAGCGAACCGATTGGGAGCGAATCAGCGACTTGTACGTGGCATGATCGGTACAGCTACTGTACCAGGTGGAAAATAGTGCGAGGTGTCTATGGCATCAAGCGATGATCTTGTTGATGGCGTACTCAACGATCCCGCGTGCGCCTGCCTCTTTCAAGCCCGGCACGATTTTGCGTACGATCGACTCTTCCACAATCGTGTTCACGTCGACCCAGTCCGGATCGGACAACGTGGAGACCGTTGGTTTCTGCAAGGCTGGGAGTAGTTCCAGTACTTTGTCCAGATCCATGCGGGCCACATTCATCATCAAACCAACTTTGCCTTCCGCAGCCAGACAGGATTCCAGCATCATTGAAAGATCACTCAATTTGGACTGTTTCCACGGATCAGTGATGGCCTCTTTATTTGCGATCAAACGCGTGGTGCTTTGCAACACTTCGTCAACAATACGCAAATTATTTGCCCGCAATGAACTGCCGGTTTCGGTAACTTCGACGATCGCGTCCGCAAGTTGTGGGGGTTTGACTTCAGTAGCTCCCCAGGAAAATTCAATCTGGGCCTCGACTCCGTGTCTCGCGAGATAACGCGTTGTCAATCCGACAGCCTCAGTTGCAATACGTTTGCCTTGCAGATCCTGGACCGATTGCACGGGGGAATCATTTGGCACGCAGAGTACCCAGCGTACAGGCCTGCGGCTCACTTTCGAAAAAATCAGTTCGCAGATTTCAACGACCTGAGCCTCCGTTTCCATGATCCAGTCGTGACCAGTAATGCCGGCATCCAGGATGCCTTGTTCGACATAACGAGCCATTTCCTGCGCCCGGATCAGAAGGCATTCAATTTCGTCGTCATCGATTGAAGGGTAGTAAGATCGCGACGGAAACGTGACGTGATATCCGGCCTTCTTGAGCAATTCGGCTGTAGCTTGCTGTAGGCTGCCTGCGGGAATTCCCAGTTTTAACTTTGACTCTGACATGCTGCGTTTACCGTCTACGATGGGGCGCTAGTTTTGGGGGCTGCCAAGCGTATTTGGCAGCCAGGTCATTTGCGAAAGGCTCATTTTTCGATGGGGTTATTTACCATAAACCTTGGCGGGGTCAAAAACGCGTTCGCCTACCGTGTTGACTTCCCCTGTCGACGGGGTGATTTGGCGAAAGAAGCAGCTGCGGTAGCCTTCATGGCAGGCTGCACCACCAATTTGGTTGACTTTAACCAGTAAGGTGTCAGCGTCGCAGTCAAAGAAAAGCTCTTTGACTTCCTGAATGTTTCCGCTCTCTTCTCCCTTACGCCAGAGTTTCTGTCGGCTGCGGCTGTAGTAACAGACGCGTCCAGTGTTGAGTGTTTCGTTGTAGGCTTCGCGGTTCATGTAAGCCAACATCAACACGTCGCCGGACTCGAAATCCTGGGCAATTACCGGAAGCAGAGAGTGTTTGTCAAAGTCTGGACCGGACATTTAAAGTAGCCACCGNTAGAGAAATTTCAGATCCCGCTAGNCCCCCAGGTTATCACGCCGCAAGTTTTGCAGCTAGGGCGGCAATTGTCACGGTCCAGTACTCGGAGATCGCAAAAACCAGGTAGATCGGCACGGTGTACCGGCTTTCATTGCCCCGATAGGCAGGGTCTTTCTTGGCTGGAATCCAGGAGCAGGTGATGGTTTTGACGGCCATGCGAGATGATTCATCTCTAGCAGATGTGGGGAATACAACTTGTCTGCTAGGACAGGCAAGTTAGTTGGGGAAGGTAAACGACGCATGCCGATGTCCTCTTTTGTACGAAGGAGCAGCGCGACTTTACCACGGATGGTTGATCCAAACGGTGTGTTTATAGCCAGGGGATCCACCATGACTAAGAGTACTTATCGAGTAGTAACACGAGCAGCGGATGGAAATTTGAGAACTCGCGATTACGACTCCGCGGAGACGTTGACCGAGTCTCATACACAAATTGGTGTGGATGACTGTAGTACTGATCTGGATTTGAGAGGGCTGCCTGTATTCCGTGGCTTGATCGGTCCGATGCCTGAAGGCAAAGACATCATTCGATATGAATCGCCTGAGGTTTTCGAGACGTTGACAAAGGAATGGATGTTGGCCAAGACACCACGACGCAAGCGACGTTCTTCCAAGTCCACGCGTTGACGATTGGTCGGCACAAGATTCAGTAGAGTGAAGTGTTTGAAGTGAAGTAAGGCGGCATTAGTGAGTGCGATACCGGAGTAAGAAGTGAATGCCTGAAAAAACGATTTTCAAACGGATCATCGACGGAGAAATCTCAGCAGACGTTGTCTACGACGATGAGCTCTGTCTCGCCTTTCGTGACATCAATCCCCAGGCTCCCACGCACATTCTGGTAATTCCCAAAAAAGAGATTGCGTCCGTTAATGAACTGACGGCTGACGATCAGGCATTAGTGGGCCATTTGTATCTAGTGATTGTCCGCTTGGCGGATACCTATGACCTGGCTGCGACAGGTTACCGCGTCGTTGTGAATACGGGGACTCATGGAGGTCAGACAGTCGATCACCTGCATTTTCACCTGCTGGGTGGCCGGGCAATGCAATGGCCGCCCGGTTAGTGGTTGAGGCGGCGCCAAAGTCATATCATCCTGCCCGTAGACTTCGGCTATAATAAACGCCGGTCTACGTCGCAGTTTTCAGGTTTTGCAGGTAAAAGCTGAAAGCCTGGTTGCGGGATCACGCGACTTTGTGCGTTGGACTTCCAATCTCCTCGTGACAAAGAGACGGAATAGATGTCCCCTGAACAGCCAGCGGGTGTCAGTTTGGGTTCCGGTGGTCAAGAGACCTGTCGGTCTGCGCGACGCAAATTCTTGTGGGAGTTGGGTGCTGGATTTGGTGGTCTGGCGCTGACGGATTTGTTGAGAAAAGACAGCTTCTTCGCGCCGGCTGTTGCTGCGGGGGAATCGAAGTCCAGCCTAGTGCGCCCACTCGCGGAGCGAGCATCGCATTTTGCACCACGGGCCAAACATGTCATTTTTTTGTTCATGTACGGCGGTCCCACTTCGATGGATTCGTGGGACTATAAGCCGGAGTTACAGTCACGCCACGGTCAAACGGTTGATATTGAAATTCGCAGAAGGTCGATTCAAAAGCAGAAGCTTTTAGGATCCCAGCGCAAGTTTGCGCAGCATGGGCAGTCGGGGATGTGGGGATCCGATGCGTTTCCGTGGATCAACCGTTGTCTGGATGAGATCTGCGTCGTCAAAAGTTTGTACGCAGATACGTTTGCGCATGGTTCCGCAATGATCCAGATGAACAGCGGGCGGATCATACAAGGGCATCCAACGGTTGGTTCTTGGGTTGGTTATGGATTGGGAAGTGTCAATGACAACTTGCCGGGCTATGTTGTCATGCTTGATCCTCGAGGCGGTCCGATTTCAGGAGCGGCGAATTGGTCGGCTGGTTTTATGCCGGCGGCTTATCAGGGAACGCACTTGCGCAATAAAGGCGAACCTATTCTCGATCTGACGCCTGAGGCAACAATCAGCCGCGAAGCGCAGCGGGATTTGATTGATACTCTGGATCGACTCAATCGACGGCATATGAGTCAGCGACCGGGTTACTCTGAATTGGCGGCGCGTATCGCCAGTTATGAGTTGGCGTATCAGCTGCAAAGTACGGCGCCTGAAGCGCTGGACCTGGCACAGGAGACCGAGCGTACGCTCGACCTGTATGGCCTCCAAGGAGCACATGAAGCCACTCACAAGAAGTCGCTAGGTCCCCGCCCTTTCGGTGCGCAATGTTTGATTGCCCGACGATTGGTAGAGCGCGGCGTGCGGTTTGTACAGATTTATTCGGGCGGCGGTCATGGTGAGGAAACGTGGGATGCCCATGGGAATGTGGAAACCAATCTCAAGATCCATGCGCCCGAAATTGATCGGCCGATTTATGGCTTGATTACCGACCTTAAACAACGTGGCTTGTTGGACGATACGCTGATTGTCTGGGGCGGTGAGTTTGGGCGCCAGCCAGTGGCACAAAATAGTGGCGGACGCGACCATAACGCGAAAGGGTTTCTCTACTGGATGGCCGGAGGTGGTGTAAAAGGTGGGCATGCCCATGGAGAGACAGACCCGCTTGGACACCAGGCAGAGATAGACCGCCATCACGTACGCGACTTGCACGCGACGATCTTGTACCTGCTTGGTTTAGACCACGAGAAACTTACCTATTTCTATGGTGGTTTGGATCACAAGTTGACGGGCGTCCAGCAGGCCGAGGTCATTCAGGATGTAATCGCCTGAGTTTTGCGCGGCACGGGTCCGGGGTGACCGGATGCCTAACGGCAATCGACCGAGAAGTAATTGCGGGTGTCGCCTGCTAGCTGTTCTGGGAGGGCGGAGCGACACGATCGAGAACGCGGAAGCTGTAAGCGTACTCGTTTTTTTCATCTGCCTCGTGGTCTGCCCTGGTAATTTCAGTCCAATCGGCCGCGATGAATTCCGGGAAGACGACATCCCCGGTGATGTCCGCGTGTACCTGCGTCAGGTAGAGACGTTGCATCAGCGGTAACGCGTCGCGGTAAATCTGGGCGCCGCCAATGACAAATGACTGGTCGTCTTCCTGGCAGATTTGAAGTGCTTCGGCCAGCGAGGGCGCGACATTCGCGTACGTAGCGATGCGTTCGGGGTGTCGTGAGATGACGACCATCTTTCGGCCTTTGAGTGGTCGGCCAATTGACTCATAGGTCTTGCGTCCCATGATAATGTGGTGGCCCATCGTCAGCTCTTTGAAGCGTCTCAGGTCTGCTGGCAGTTTCCAGGGAAGGCCGCCGGCGCGGCCGATGACCCGGTTGCGAGACATCGCAACGATAAGGGAACGTGTGTTTGTCATACGCTGGACCGAGTTTGGCTAAATGGCAACGGGCGCTGCGATATGTGGGTGGGGGTGGTAATTCAATAACGTAAAATCGTTGTACGAGAAATCAAACAAGGATGTTGTGTCGGGATTCAGCTGCATCGTTGGGGGCGGTTTGGGAGTACGTGTCAATTGCAGGGCGGTCTGCTCCAAATGATTTGTGTAGAGGTGGGCGTCACCGAGAGTGAGTATGAATTCTCCGGGTTCAAGATTGGTGACTTGCGCCATCATGAGCGTTAGCAGAGCGTACGAGGCGATGTTGAAAGGTACGCCCAGGAAAACGTCTGCACTGCGCTGATAAAGTTGGCACGACAGCTTCCCGTCTGCAACATAAAACTGAAACAGTAAGTGGCAGGGAGGCAATGCCATGTGCTCTAGTTCGCCGACGTTCCAGGCGCTGACAATCAGTCTGCGCGAGTCAGGGTTTTCCTGGATCGCCTGAACGACTTCTGTCATTTGGTCGATCGTGTTTCCGTCGGCGGTTGGCCAACTGCGCCATTGGCGACCGTATACCGGCCCCAGTTCGCCTTGGGCGTCGGCCCACTCATCCCAGATCGTAACGCCATGCTCCCGTAAGTACTGCGTGTTTGTGTCACCCCGGAGAAACCAGAGCAACTCGTAGACAATCGATTTCAAATGGAGTTTCTTCGTCGTCAGTAGTGGGAATCCGCTCGCGAGGTCGAATCGCAGTTGGTATCCAAACACACTGATCGTACCCGTACCAGTTCGATCAGATTTCTTGACGCCGTGATCGATGATGTGTTGCAGTAAGGCCAGATAGGATTGCATAGCGTTTGATTTCTAGGGACAGGCTGTCACCGTAGGCAGTGCGGGGCCAGTTCATTGCAGCCCCATTAGACAGTGGTTTTCTTAGACAGTGGTTTTCTTAGACAGTGGTTTTCTTAGACAGTGGTTTTCTTAGACAGTGGTTT
>PBOG01000070.1 GCA_002724245.1 Planctomycetaceae bacterium | reverse complement strand
ACGCTCGACATCAACACGCCACCCGCATGCTGCATACTGGATGCAGGTTGCGGCACCGGCTTGCTGGGCCTCCATTTTCTGCAACGTTGGCCTCAAGCCGAATTACACGTCACCGATCTGGAACCCAATTTCCTGCACACCACCCTGGCGAATGCCACCCACCGTGGTCTGCCAGTTGATCGGATCCTGGCCAGCGTCTCCAACATCACCACCCCCAAACAGGCGACGACACTGGACGGCACTCCACACACCCTCGTAGACAATGACTACAACCTGATCTGCCTGGGAGGCGTTGTCGGGTATTCAGAGAATACCGAACAGAGCCTGCGCCAATTGATGCAATTGCTGGCACCGGGCGGGATCCTGCTCAACCTGGAAATGAACGAAACCTTAACGGGTCGTTTTGTCTCCTGGCGGTACCAATACCGGAACATACCGCTGGCACGTATTCAAGAAGTGATCCGCGAGGAAGGTGGTGAACTGTCACCAACCTCTCTCCGCTGGAAACATTTCCCCGCCTGGCTTACGCGGGTTCCACTCATCGCCCGCAAACCGGGCTGAGAGCCTGCCGGCCACGGCCACCCGTACAAAACTTCCTTTCCCACACCAGAGATTGCTTGCTATGCTATACCCACCGTCTCTTCGCCACCTGTACGGAGTCTTTCATGCCCACGCCAGCCGACCGTCGCCAGCTCCTTAAGAACATGGCCTTCACCGCTGCCGCTTTCTCCACGCCTGGCCTTTTGGCGGAAGAGTTGACACGCACGGCCCGGCAAGCCGAAGGCCCTTTCTATCCCGACAAGCTGCCGTTGGACACGGACAATGACCTGTTGCTCTTGAACGACGCAGCCACGCCCGCATTGGGCCAGGTAGCCCATCTCACAGGTCGCATCCTTGGCCCCTCCGGACTACCCCTCCGCAACGCGGTCGTCGAAATTTGGCAAGCCGACAACGCAGGCACCTACATCCATAGCAAAAGCAAACAAGAACGGACGGACAAGAATTTCCAGGGATTTGGCCGATTCCTGACGGGCAGCAAAGGCGAGTACTATTTCCGCACCATCAAACCATCCAAATACGTCGGTCGAGCTCCGCACATCCACTACGCGGTCTACCTCGGTGGCAAGCGGATGCTGACCACCCAGCTGTACGTAAAAGGCGATCCTCAGAATGAAAAGGACTTCCTGTTCAAGGAAGCCAAGACGCCTGAGGCCCGCGCATCGATCGTCACTGATTTCAAACCGATTCCCAATTCCAAGGCCGGCGAGTTTGCCGCGCACTGGGACATTGTCCTGGGCAAAACTCCAGAAGATTCGGGACAGCGGTGACCCGAACCGATTCCCGGACACTGCGTTGAAACAGGACGACGCTCCACGCAGGTCATACCATGGACCAGGAAGCCACCGCTGCACACCGTCTTAACGCCGCACTCGCGTTAAGGACCTCAGCGCGGGTTCCACGTCCCGCCGCAGCCATCGCCTTAGGACAGCGCAAGCCAGACCCGGCGGATCGGTGTCAGACGCACTGTTGGCGTCTGGCAGGACTGTTTCTCGCGTTGACCGGCGCGTTGACTCCCGCTGCCGTCAACGCTCGGACTCCGGGAGGACGCCCCAACATCATACTGATCATGGCCGACGACATGGGCTACGAGTGCCTGGGCGCCAATGGGTCCACTTTTTACAAGACGCCTCATCTCAACCGCCTGGCGGCGGGGGGCATGCGTTTTGAGCACTGCTATTCCCAGCCGATCTGTACACCGTCCCGCAACCAGATCATGACGGGACGTTACAACGCCAGGAATTACGTGCGTTTTGGTTATCTGCATCCGCGCGAAATCACCTTTGGAAATCTGATGCAATACGCCGGTTATCGCACGTGCGTGGTTGGCAAATGGCAGTTGCAAGGAGGATTTAATGGTCCCACCGCTTTTGGCTTTGACGAATACTGCCTGTGGCAACTGACCCGCCGACCAACGCGCTACCCCAACCCGGGTCTAGAGGTGAATGGGAAACAGGTCGATTACCGTAACGGGGAATACGGACCGGACCTTGTCAGCGACTATCTGGTCGACTTCATTCGCAGAAATCGCTCACGTCCCTTCTTTGCCTACTACCCGATGATCCTTCCACACTGGCCATTCCAGCCAACACCCGACTCCCCGGACTGGGATCCTGCCGAGACACGCGAATGGCCACGCAAGAAATGGAACCGGCGTCATTTTCGCGACATGGTCAGCTATGCCGACAAACTCACCGGCAAGATCGACCAAACACTCAAAGAACTCGGAATCAGGGAGAACACGCTTCTACTGTTCACCTGTGACAATGGCACCTACACGGGAATTACGTCGCCGTTTCGAGGCAAACAGGTACGTGGCGGCAAGGGTTCCACACCGAATGCTGGCACTCATGTGCCGTTGATCGCTAGTTGGCCGGGCACCATCGCACCGGGTACCGTGTCACGCGACCTGGTCGATTTCTCGGACTTTCTGCCAACACTCGCCGCTACAGCGGGTGGCGTGCTTCCGCGGGATCGCCGAATCGACGGGCGCAGTTTCCTGCCGCAGCTCAAAGGCCAGGCTGGAAATCCGCGGGATTGGACGTTTTGCTGGTACCAGCGCAATGGGAAACGCGACAGCAGCGTGAAACGTTTCGCACGGAACCACGCCTACAAGCTTTACCAGGACGGGCGCATGTACCACATCCCTTCAGACGAACTTGAAAAACGCCAACTCACACCCAATCAGATCGATGCCGAGCGCGCAACAATCCGCGCCCAGTTGAAAACGGTCATCGATACGATTTACGGCGAAGAACGGGAGTTTCCCTACCAACGAGACAAAGCAGCCCCCCAGAAATCAAAGCGCACAACACCGTGAAACACCTGGACCACCGTCCGCCCTGCAAACGATTGTGGGCGAGGCACGCGACATCTCTGGCGTCTGGAAGACGCGCCGGGATCCTCCACTTGGCTGGCTTCTGCTGCTTTCTGGCGGCAACGGCTACCGATGCCGCGCCACCCAATTTCCTGTTTGTGATTGCCGACGACTGCACATTTCGCGATATCGGTTGTTATGGCGGGCAGGCACATACGCCGCGTATCGACCAGCTGGCCACTGCCGGCATGCGATTCACGCACTGTTTCCAGTCAGCGCCAATGTGTTCCCCCACTCGCCACAACATCTACACCGGTCTGTACCCGGTAAAAAGTGGTGCCTACCCAAACCACTCCTTTGTCAAACAGGGTACGCAGAGTGTTGTCCAGTACCTCAAGCCTCTTGGTTACCGGGTGGCTCTCAGCGGTAAACGACACATCAACCCGCGCTCCATTTTTGACTTCGAATATTCGGGCAACAAGAACAACCCCAATCTCCCGAGCATTGACCGCCTTTTCCGCGAATGCGCCAGCGGGCAAACCCCATTCTGCCTGTTCGCTTGCTCCAACGAGCCCCACGGCCCTTGGAACAAGGGCGATGCGTCTCGCTATCCCCCGGATCAATTGGTCCTGCCACCGAATTTCGTAGACACACCCGCGACGCGGCAGGCCCTGTCGCGTTATCTTGCGGAGGTCACCTATTTCGACGGCCAGGTCGGCGCCATTCTCGACCTTCTCGACAAACATCAATTGGCTGACAATACCCTGGTCATCGTCACCACCGAACAAGGGTCGGGCTTTCCCTTCGCTAAGTGGACCTGCTACGACAGCGGCTTGCAGACTGCCCTGATAGCGCGCTGGCCTGGTAACATCCAACCCGCTACCGTTAGTGATGCGCTCATTGAATATGTCGACATCCTGCCGACCTTTCTCGAGGCGGCTGGCCGCAAGGTGCCAGTTGCTCTCGAAGGCCGCAGCTTACTCCCGGTGTTCAAGGGAGCGTCACGAGAGCACAAGCAGCATGTGTTTGGGATCCATACCACACGCGGCATCATTAATGGTTCCGATCATTTTGGCATCCGTTCGGTACGCGGACGACGCTACAAATACATCCTCAACCTCTCCCCCGAAGCCACTTTTACAAATGCCTGCACCCAGTCGAATGTCTTTCGCACATGGCGATCCGCCGCGCGGACAAGCGCCACCGCCGCGGACAAAGTCCGTCGCTACCAGCACCGACCAGCCGAAGAACTTTTCGATATGCAAGAGGACCCGTACGAATGGAACAATCTCGCCACCGACCCTCAATACGTCGCGGTCAAAAAACAACTGCAGCGGGAACTCGCCGACTGGATGAATGCTCAGGGTGATCGTGGCAAACAGACCGAACTCAACGCCTACAAGCACCAGCGGCGTGGACGTAACCGCCAGAAGAAGAAAGGTAGAAAGCCAACAGCGCCATAGTGTGGACCGGCAATTGTCACATCTGGTGAAGCTCTGGAACCGTGGCAGGGCCCGCAAACACGCGCTGTTCAGTCTCAGCGATCGTCGCGAGAGCCCCTTCCCAATCGCGCACGGTGGTCACGTGAGTCGCACGCTACCTGGCTGATTCCTAAACGCAACCAGGGCCAGGTTTCAGGCAATAATCTCATCGATCGGTTCACCGTAATCGACATCGAGCCGTTTGCGGCCCGGAACCTCAAGGCGGCGGGCATCCAGACCCAGCTGCCGCATCACCGTCGCGTGCACATCCGTCACGTAATGCCGGTCTTCGACCGCGTGAAATCCGAGTTCGTCCGTGGCCCCGTGCACCACGCCCCCCTTGATCCCTCCACCAGCCATCCAAACTGTAAAACCAAAATTATGGTGCCCACGGCCGCGAGCACCTTGTTCGCCGGGTGTACGCCCAAACTCCGACGCCCATACGACGAGTGTCTCATCAAGCAGACCGCGCTGTTTCAAGTCTTTTAGTAATCCGGCGATCGGCTGGTCAACTTTGCCACAATTCGTGGCGTGATTTGCCTTCAGGTTGCCGTGCGCATCCCAGACGCCCGCACCTCCACCGCCGTGATAAATCTGGACAAACCGCACACCGCGTTCGACCAGCCGACGAGCCGTCAGGCAGAGCCGACCAAACGACTGTGTAGGCCCCCCAGCGGTGCCATACAAGTTATGGGTGGCAGCGGTTTCGGCGTTTAGGTTCACGACTTCGGGCGCCGCAGTCTGCATGCGAAACGCCAACTCATAGGACTTGATCCGCGCCTCCAGATCGGCGTCATCTGGATACTTGTCCGCAGACAACCGATTGAGACGTTGTAAAAGTTGCTGCGATTTGGAACGCTCCTGCCGGGTCGCTTTCCCTGCCGGGAGCGCAAAGGGCAGGGGGTTTTTCGGGTCGACAGACAATGTCACACCGTCATGCTGCGGTCCGAGATAATCCGCACCTTCGGTTGCCTTGCCACCACAACAATCCCCAATTTTGCTCCCCATCACGACGAACTGGGGCAAGCTGTCGTTCAACGAACCCAGCCCGTAGTGTACCCAGGAACCAATCGTGGGAAAAAAACCATCGAATCGATTCCGCCCGGTGTGGAATTGCAACTGCGCATCATGATTACTAGCGGTGGTCCACATCGAGCGCACCAGTGCAAGATCATCAACGCAATCCGCTACGTGCGGCCACCAATCAGAGACCTCAATACCACTTTCACCGTGCGCGCGATAACCAATCTGCATCGGCAGCAAGCGATCATAGATCTTTCCATTGGCATCGCCTTTCACTAGCTCAATACGATTTTTGAGCAGGGGTGACTCGAGTGGATTCGGCAGGGGTGTCTCCGCGATCGTCATCCCGCCATATCGATTCAGCGCAGGCTTGGGGTCAAATGTTTCCGTCTGACTCGCACCGCCAGCCATGAACAGCCAAATCACACTTTTTGCCTTCGGCGCGAAATGCGGCTTGCCATCGGGCGGCGCCCAACCGTCAGCCGCCGTCGCCTCGTCACGCTGCAACAGGGATGCCAGCGCCACGCCACCCAGACCGGCACCTGCACTCGTAAAGAATTGCCGTCTCGAAGCACTACTACGCATGATTCCAGTCCCCTGCTGGGCTAACGGACAGACAAAAAGTCGTTATGGTTCAACAAAACCAGGGCCAACTGGTGCCGACCTCGACGCGCGTCACCAAACTCCTGCAGGTAGGCAACACACTCCCGCGACTCCTGAGGAGTTGCCCCCCGGCTAAGAATCGTTTCGAACAGAGCCACCACAAAAGCACCAGCGTTTTCCTCCTGAACCTGATCTGCGAGCTGGATTGCCTGTTCACTTGCCAGCCGACTGTTGTACATCGCCAGCGCCTGTTGCGGCGCCACGGTAGGCATCCGGCGATAACATTCGTTGACCTTGGCACCATCAAATAAACTCAAGAACACCATCTGCCGTTCTTTGTCCTGTCGAAAGAAGAGGCTCCGCCGCGGCACGGTTTGGCCAAGGGTGTGCGAAACAGGAGGACCGCCCAACGTTTTGTCGAGGCTCCCCCCCACCCGCAACAGGCTGTCACGCACCACCTCGGCGTCCATCCGCCGCACATGCGCCCTCCACAGAAGTTCATTGTCCGGATCGTCCTCCCGATTTCCGATTTCCCCGGCGGATGCAGCGCTGCCAAGGCGATAGACCCCGCTGGTCACAATCCGGCGATGCAGCCGTTTCATACTCCAGTCGCGCCGCAGGCCCACCGCCAGCCAATCCAATAGCTGCTGATGTAACGGTGCTGGCGATCGCAGTCCAAAATCGAACATCCGTTCCACCAGCGGTTCACCGAAATGCCGTTGCCAAATCTGATTAACGGCGACGCGAGCCGCCAACGGATTGGAATCTCCGGTGATCCACCGTGCCCAGGCCAGCCGCCGCCCGGTACTCGTAGTTGGATGCACCACACCAAGCGGCTGGTATTCCTCGGAATCCGTGTTCGCCCGTTGGCGCACCTCTGCCACCGCCTTCACCGCCGCCGCCAGGGCCTTCTCGGCCTGGGCCAATTGACCTGCGGCCTTACCATCGCCCTTTGCCTGCACGCGTCCCAACTGCTCGACCCGTTGGTGAGCCCGCATCTCCTGTTCTAGTTTGCTGGCCAACAACGCAGCAACTTCTGCGCGGCAAGCAGCCTTTGCCCGCTCCGCCTGATCCCCGGTCTCCAGGCCAAATTTCGTTCGCTCTGCGCGTTGCCGCTGCACCAACGATGTCAGCTCCGCCGTGACCGTAGTGGCACTTAGTTTCGCAAGGATCCTGGCGTTCTCGGCGTCCTCAACTCCCCTCTGCAAACCGGCCTTTGTATCAACCGCCGCAATGCTGCCGTTCGCAGACGGCTGTCGCAAGGTGGCCTGTTGTGCTAGTTCCGTCAGACGAAGATCGTCAAATGACCCGGACGCCGAAAAAGTCCACAACGAGACCTGGCCCGGAACACGATCTGGCGGAAGCAGATACGCAACGACGAGCTGTTGATCGACCAGCACATTGAGCAGCCGGTCACGAACACGCACCTCCAGCCGATAATCGCGCCCCAGTCTTACTGGCAACGCAGCCATCCCTTGCTGTGGATAGCTCCAGACACCGCTACCGTTCTGCAGGGAGACCTGGATTTTCGATCCGCCCGGATAGGCCGACAAGTACACCGCATGCATCGCCTTTCCCTGACCATCAAACCCGAATCCGATCGATCGGTACTCCGCACCACCACTGACGCGCATCGTCAATTGGGCACGGAAATCACGGGGATGGGAGAAACGGGACACCACACGACGTTGCCGCGAGGCTCCGTCCGTCTGCTGCAACCGCCCTTCGACAATCTCCCAATCACCATCTTCGATTTGCCAGCGGTCGGGCGCGAGTTCTGTGAACGGATCGACCACGACGACCGTTTCTTCAACATCCTCTTCTCGTACTCGCTCCTGCGGAGACGTTTCCACAAAACGTGCCAGCTTTTGCCGCGCCGCGGCGACCCGTTTCTCGGCGGTCGCCAACGCCGTCGCGGCTTTTCGCACCTTCGCCTGATGTTTCTGCCGCGTGGCAGCCTGTGCTGCCGTGCTCAGCGCGGGATAGTATGCCACGACCGGTAACGTCACTGGCTCGATACGCAAACGCGCATCAAACAACGCCGGCACTCCGGCCTGGAAACTCTGCGTTTTGTCTGGACGCCGCTCGTCACCCTGCAAAAACAAATACGTAGGCCTCTTGCCATGCGCGTCAAAGACCCGCACGAGGGGATCGCTACCGACTGAATAGGTCTCATCACGCACGTCGTGCGCCTCAAAAATAGCCCGTAACTGGAAGTACTCCGTCTGGGCCAGCGGGTCGTATTTATGGTCGTGACAGCGGGCACAATTTACCGTTAATCCCAGAAATGCCTTCGACGCGTGTTCGATGGTATTATCCAGCCAGACATTTCGATTGAACTTGTACCAGTTGCGGGCCAGGAAGCCGGTCGCCCGCAGCGTCTCGGTATCGGCCGGCGCCACCTCGTCGCCAGCCAGCATTTCGACCACCATGCGGTCATACCCTTTATCTTCATTCAGCGAATCAATGATCCAATCTCGCCAGCGCCAGATATGGGCCCGACTGTCGCGAATATCATCATTGCCGCCCATGAGATACCCCGAAGGGTCACTGTACCGCCAGACATCCATCCAATGCCGCGCCCAACGCAGCCCATAATCCGGGCTTGCCAGCAAACCGTCCACCGCACGCTCCAGCGCGGCGGGGGAATCGTCCGCCAGGAACGTCAAGAGCTGGTCGCGTGTCGGTGGTAGACCTGCCAGGTCGAGGTAGACCCGGCGCAACAAGATTCCTCGTTCCGCGTCTGGCACCACCTCCACTCCCCGTTCCCGCTGTTGGTGAAGCACAAAACGATCAATGGGGTTCCGCACCCATTTCGCGTCGTCTGCGGGTAACGGTATGGCGGTGGGCAGCGCAAACGCCCAGTGTTCGCGTGGGTCAGCGGGGATCGGCTCCTCGGTCGGAGCAACGGCACCGGCCCGTATCCAGGCCGCCAGGATCTCGACCTGCTCGGCATTGAGCGGTTCACCCTCGGGCGGCATCCGCTCCTCTGCATCGGCCGCCGTAATTCTGTCAATCAACAAACTGGCAGCTGGCTGCCCTGGAACCAGCGGTCGACCACTGTCGCCACCACGGAGGATTAATTGAGCCGCATCCAGCCGCAGACCACCACGCTGCGCAAGAGCCCCGTGACAGGAAGCACAACGCTCAACGAGCAGCGGCTTGACCTGTTCCAGATAATCAACCGGTTCCGCCGCACCAGCTCCTGACGCGGCCCACGCCATCACGCTCAGGATCCATCTTTTCATCAGTTCACACCTGGTTTCTGCAAGACACGCCAGCCTCTCGGATGACAGGGAATCCCGGTGCACCGCCCACCGTGACCCCCGTTTCTTCACCCAGCCCTAATGTACCTCCTAGACCAACCAGGTCACAATCCGTTTCCGCGCCGGTTCAATCGTGTTGTCACCAAGAGCGATAGCCGTCAATGTGTCCGGTTTGCGCTAAAAGACGTATTTATCTATGCTAACGCCAGCCAATCGCACTGTTCCGGCCCCTTCCTCTGCCACCCGACCCTGTTTGCGTCCACAGGACCTTCCCGTGAACCACTCCTACCGCGGCACTCCACTCACCACGTCACTCTTTGCCCTGGCGTTGCTGACATTTGGCTCGTCTGCTGTTTTAAGCGCACAGTATTCTATGCGTCATTCTATGCGTCTGGTTTCTATGCGTCTGGCGTTGTACCAGGATTCGGCCGACGCCGCGGAGGGCGACAATGACCAACACGAACTGCAACAGAACGACCCTGAGCGTGAAAAACAACTAGAAGACCCGCGCATAGGTGTCACGATTGCGATTGCGATCAACGCGGTGGTCCTGATTGTTATCGCCGTCTGTTTGTTCCTGGCCCACCTGATCAAGAAACGGCGGGCCAGGAAACGAACCGCTGATCTGCAGCTCGTCGCGGCCGACCTCAACCTCGAATTCCGCGACACCGGCGACGCAGCACTCCAACAGGAACTCGCTGCGTTTCCGCTGTTCAATATCGGCCGCGCCCATAAGCTGACTAACCTTTTCGTCGCCGAGACACCTGCGCTCAAGATTAACCTGTTTGACTACGAGTACACGACAGGCCATGGGAAGCATAAGCGGGTCCGCCGGCAAACCGTCGCCGCGGTGCAATCCACTGAACTTGTCATCCCTGACTTCGTCATGCGCCCGGAGAGAAAGCTCGACCTGGTGGGAAGCCTGCTCGGACGGCAAGATATCGACTTTGCAGAACACCCCGCGTTTTCCAAGGCATTCGTCCTCAAATCGGGGGACGAAACTGCCACTCGCGACTTTTTCGACACCTCGCTGCTCGACTATTTTGCAGCCCACGGGACCATTTCGTTTGAAGCGGCGCAGGGCTCCTTTCTCTATTTTCGGCGGTGGAAGTACGTACCGCCCCAAACCGATTCGCTACGGGACTTTCTGGCAGAGGGTCACCAGGCATTCCAAGCTATCCAGGAACGCCTGGCCCGCACCAGCTGAACCCTCCCGCAGCGCGGGTGGACCGGCGAAACCATTTGCGTTATTGGTGACATTGTCGTTTTGTGGCGACTTCACTTCCCCTGGAGATCCCATGCACCACACCACGCCACTTGCCTGCCTCCTCCTCATCCTCACCGTGATCAGCGACGCGACCGCCGAAAATTGGCCGCAATGGCGCGGCCCAGATCAGAATGGAGTTTCCCGCAGCACGGGCTTTCCGACCGAGTGGAGCGAAGCCAAGAATATTGCCTGGAAAATCAAGCTTCCCGGCTGGGGCACATCCACGCCCATCGTCTGGCAAGACCAGATTTTTCTCACCTGCGATGACGACGGCACCAATCTTCTTATCTGCTTGAATCGTTCGGGAAAGCAGCTGTGGCGGGCCACCATCGGAAAAAGCGCCGGCAACCGCAACCGCAAAGCGAGCGGCTCCAACCCGTCGCCCGTAACAGATGGCAAACATGTATACGCATATTACCGCAGTGGTGACCTGGCCTGCATCGACCTGCAGGGGGAACTTTCCTGGCACATCAACGTGCAGGAAGCCAACGGCCGCGATCAACTCGGTTGGGACCTCGCCACTTCACCGGTACTTACCAGCAACGGCGTCGTAATCGCCGTTATGCACCAGGGGCCCTCGTACGTCATCGCTTTGGAAAAAGCCAGTGGGAGAACACTCTGGAAAACTGCCCGTCGCGTGGACGCACCTGGCGAGGCCAGGGACAGCTATACCACGCCGCTGGTCCTCGGCAAGGCCCAATCGCAAACGGTGGCCGTCCTCGGAGGCGATTACATCACCGGCCACGCGGCCAGCAGTGGGCAGGAGCTCTGGCGGTCTGCGAGTCTCAATCCCCGCGGCCGAGGCAACTGGAGATCGATCGCCTCCCCAGTTGCCGCCCATGGAATGGTCATAGCACCCTATTCTCGCGGCAGTACTCTGACCGCGGTCAAACCAGTTCAGGTAGCAAACGGCGGCCCTGCGAAAATCGCCTGGGACATCGACATCGCCGCCACCGACGTTCCCTCACCCGTCGCCTACGATGGAAACATCTATTTGTGCGGCGACCGCGGCGACGTGACCAGCATCGACGCCGCGACGGGGAAAGAGGTTTGGACCACGCGTCTGCCTCGCAATCGCTACCCCTTCAGCGCATCGCCCGTGGTCGCCGAGGGGAAACTCTACGCCACCCGGGAAAATGGGACGACCTATGTACTCGAGCTGGCAGCAGGGCCGAAACTCGTCGCGACCAACGCACTGCGGGAAAATACCTACGCCACCCCGGTCCTGGTGGACGGTAACATTTTCCTGAGAACCTCCGACTATTTATTCTGCATCGGAGACGTTCCCTGATGCCATTTTTGCTCCTGGGAATGGTTCCCACTCTACTTTCCGATTAAGATCTGCAAGCATTGCTATCCAGTCAGGCACGCGGCGTTGACCGCCTGGATAATTCACCACTGACCGCCAGCCCCCATTCCCCATCCCCCGCGGAACACTACCATGCCCACCTGCAACCCCCTGACTCGTGTCTTCGCGCCCAGCATAGCACTCACCCTGCTCACCGCCGCGCTGGCGCCGTCCTTCGGCCAGGAAGTCCAGTACCACGCACACTCTGAACATCTTCAGATTCTGCAACCGTTCCTGGGCCAATGGGAATTCGAAGGCGTTGCCACTCCAGGCTCAACCCTCCCTGAAGGGACCGCCTTCAAGGGTACCATGTCAGCACGCTGGGTGCTCAACCGTTGCGCGATCGAAGGCAAGTGGAGCGTACTCGGTGACGCTGACGAAGTCCTGGCGGAGGTCGTGTTCCACTACTCCTGGGATCCCTTGAAAAAGAAGGTCGTCGCTGATGCGCGGACCAGCCAGGGTGAAGTCACTCACGAGGAGCTGATCGAGTCCGACGGCACGACGTTCGTCTTCAAGGCAACACATCGCCTCGCAGATGGCACTGCGAAAACCAGTACAAGAACCAGCGTGCTGGCTGCTGACAAACAAAGCCAGACAACCACATGGTCCGACCAACTCGTGGGTGGCCAGAAGGTACCCGACCTGAAAGTCCTCTCGAAACGCAAGCCGCGTCCCCTGCAGGAAGATCGGGCAGCCGTCGTGGGAACCTGGACCACCACCTTTACGAACGCCAAGGGCGAGCAGATCCGCATCGTCAAAGAAGTAAAACGCAATCGGGAAACCGTCCATTACTACGATGCCGACGACACCCTCACCCGCACGCATACGAACCGTTATTGGCTCCAGCGCCGCGGCAGCCACAACACCTGGACCTTTCCTGGAATGAAAATCGTTGCGGGCCCAGAGGCCGGCACACAGGTTCGCTTTCCCCAGCCCGGTTGGTACATCTACCACGTCAACGGAGATCAACTGATCGAATTCCAAGGACTGGGCAAAGAAGATGGCAAACCCCAGTTCATGACCTGGAACCGCGTCACAGAATAGACACAGCGTCGCCCATGGACAGGGTCGATGCCCGGCTGTGGCCCCTGCGGCGCCAGACGCCGGCACAAGAACCAGCAGCACGGCATGCGCTGCTGGCTCCAGCGTGATACGGCCTGTTCACTGGCTTCGTGGCAGGCCCGCGCAGTTCACTCCGTGGTGCTGTAGTCAAAGACCAGCACATCAGCGAGATGCGGGCCAACCAGTTTGACAAAGTCCTGGTGAGCCGGGTGGGGCAAGTAGGCTGCCCGCCCCGCTTTATCCCGAAACGAGACAACAAAACCGTGGGTAAAACCCTTCGTTTTGTTTTCCACACTGACATCCGTACCCCACTCAAAATCAACAATCGCATCAATTTTGGACGGCAAGGCAGCGAATGCTTTAGAGATCTCCTTTACCTTGGCCGGCGCCGTTCCCTCTTTGTATTGAAACAACACGACGTGCCGCAAAACGGGCTTCTTTGCCGCGTTGTCCGCTCCGTTCGTCCAGGCCACGGTTGCCATTGCCAGGGCGACCACGAGGTAAGCTACACGTCTGCTTGTCATGTCTTGTCTCCAGTTTCTGGGAATAGTTAGTCACTTTGATTGTTGACGATGTGCGTTACCAGGCCAATCACCCTGCCAAGGCCTCCCCTTCAATCATCTCGCAAGTCGGCCCCGCCCCGCATCGGGCTCCTACCGGGAAGCTGACTTTCTGGGCGAAGACGGATCGGCAAAACCCGCGTACAGTAGGGCACGGACCGCCCAGCTGGTCGCAGCAATGGAGATAAATTGGGATGCGTCATGGCGAAAACCAATCTAAAAATAATCCTGAACCGGCTCGCACCGCGTTTTCACGAGCCAGGAGCCGTCCTCTTGCTGCTGTTGCAACAGATGCGCCCCCCCCTTCCGATACGCTGCACTTCGGGGATCCACTTTATTTGCCTGGTGGAGCACGACAAGAGCCTGCCCCGTGGCGTACGCGTCGCTATACCGCTCCCAATCAGCCCCCACGACCGGAACACCTTATCCTCATGTGTCCTGGCCGGCGTTGCATCCAGCCATTGGGCCGCACAATCAATGCGGGCCTGAACCTCTTTTCTCATCGACAGGGTGGCCTTATCCGTCAACGCATACAGCTGCAAACCGCGCAGCAACAAGGCGGTTGCGGTGAACACACTCTGTTCCATCGGGTGCCGGTGCGGCACGACCCACCAACTTCCGTCCGCAAGCTGATGCCGTATCAGGTTATGGACCAGCGCGTCGGTCGTGTCATCGCATGGCCAGCAATTCTCTCCCAGCGCAAGAAGTGCGTATCCGGCAGTGAAAGGCCCGCCGGGAACGTCCTTTCCCATGGCAACCAGTGCACGGCGCCCGGCGAAGAACCGTTGCGTAAAGGCCAGCTGACGCGGAATCGCTTCGGCTGAAACTTTGAAACCTCGACCTCGCGCCTGGTGTAAGGCCAGGACTGGTAGCGTCTGGTGGTGACAGGAGAAACACGTGCGCTGCTCCGTATACGACTGCGCGCTCTTCGCCAGCAGTACCAGACTTCGGCCTACCTGTGGACTCAACTCACTACCGGACGCCGGTCCAGCCGTCCCGGAAAAGACACACACAACAAGGGTACAGTCCAACAACCAACGCCATCCTGAAAACCACACGTCTGGCATCAGTGCCCCCTGGACTTCACACCACCTGTCTCCGCTTGAACGGGCGATTCTGTTAAGATTGAAACGACCTTGTCAAGCGACTTGCCGCCGCGGACTTCCACCTGCCACGCTCCGGCGTGCCGCCACCTCCCGCCGGGCCGTTTCCTTGTCGTTCCCAACAGAGGCGGCTCTCCCCAGTCCCCGCTGGCAGGCCACTTGCGTTTCCATCAATTCCTGCGTAGTTCGCTCATGCAGTCAGAACACCGCCCATCTACTCTTGCCAAAGCCACCAACCTGGTGCTTTTTGCCTGTGTGCTGCTGGCGGTTGCTGCTGTGCTCTGGTCCTATACGACGGGTGGCCTGGTGGCAGTTCTGTTCAGCAGGTCTCTGTCCGCCGCAAGCAAGGTGCAGCATCTGCGCGACTTCTTCCTTTCCTTTGGTACAGCCGCGCCCGCCGCGTACGTCCTGATGACCGTCGTCGAAGTCGTCATCGCCCCGCTTCCAGGGCTTCTCCTTTATGCTCCCGGCGGAGTGATTTTCGGGGGCTTCTGGGGCGGTTTTCTTTCGCTAACAGGCAACATTCTGGGCGCCGCGATCGCCTGCCACCTAATGCGTTCGGTGCGTAGTTCGTTGGCCACGCTTCTCCCTCCCAAACAGTCATTGCAACCGTTCCAAGAACGTATGGCGCGGCATGGATTGTGGGTGGTCTTCCTGCTGCGGATCAATCCCCTCACTTCTTCCGACCTCGTCTCCTATGCAACCGGATTGACTCCGCTACCGATCTGGAAACTCTGCATCGGCACTGCCCTGGGACTCGCACCACTTTGCTGGTTGCAAGCCTACGCCGCGGACGGTCTCATGCAAACGTACCCACAACTCCTCTACCCGTTATTGATCCTCTGTGCCATTTACATGGTTCTGGCGTTGGCGATCCTCTGGAGAACGTTACGCACCACCGTGTCATCACCGGCCACCGCGGCAGCGACGCAACAGAAACGCCCGCCCCGCTAGCAGCTCCCGTACAGGAGCAACCAGTTATCGGCCGCGGGACGCGGACTCAGCACTGCGCAACAAGTTTTCTTCGACGTCGATTTCTTCCCCCAGCGAATTGACCACTCGCATGGCGAAGCCCTCCTCGTTCGCCTCGAACAAGACGACATGCTCTTGCGGAGAATACCGGTAGCCCTGCTGATCGGCCTGCTGTTTCCAATACTGATTCCAGGGGCTGGATTTTTCCGCGGAGTACGGCGCTCCGCCTCCACCGCTGACGATATACCATTTGGGATGGGTCAGCCCTGACAGCGAAGAAATTTTCCCATCGCGCCCAACTACCCGATCGCCACGCAGATCGGCCTCATCTCCCACGGGAACGTCTTTATCGATCAACGTACGGTAGTACGCATGCTCGTCCGAGTTAATCACGCAGGCGACTTTCCGGGCGGCCGACACCGCTCGAGCGATGCGATTGCGAACTTCGACAATCCCCTGCGGCTCGGCAAGCATCTTTCCGTCGACAAACACATGTGCACGGCTACGATTGTCACCGTTGTACCACATTGCATCTGCCAGGTGCTTGCCATTTGGAAACACGGGTTCGTGCCCGAACAACACCGTATAACGCACCGCAGGATCCTTTTCGGCCAGCTTGAGTTCCCGTTCCAGCCACCGCAACTGTTCCTCCATCACGTAACCTTCCGGGCAGCCACCAAAAACGGCTGACAGTTGATTGACCTGCTGATCCCCCTGCGGGCTCTTCGGTGTGTCAGATTGCAACCAGTAATTGGTATTCAAGCCAATGAACCGCACACACCCAAACTGAAAACTGTAAGCAGTTTCACGATACGGCGGAAACCCAGGACGTGGCGTCGGCGCATTGGTTGGATTAACCATTTCATCCGCGAACACGGCCTCAGTACTGGCGGTCGCGTAAGGCCAACGATCGAATCCGATACCATACCGACTCGCAGGGTCAGCCACACTGTACATCAACGCCTCATGGTTGCCGGGTATCGTGTAGATCGGCACGTGGCCTCCCACTCCAGCTACGGTTTGTTTCCAGGCTCGCAACTGTGCGCGAAAATCACCCTCGATTTCCGTATAGCCACTGCAGAGGTCCCCACCGAACAAGATCAACTGTGAACGTGCCTGGAACGCTAACGCCGACAGCCGTTCCATCACGTCGTAGTTCACGCCAACGTAACGGGTGAGGGCGTGTGAGACGCCAGCGCGACTATCCCCGATAAAGGCAAAACGCACCTCCGCCGCACCCTTCACCGGCGCGGTCCGGAATGTTAGCTCGTCGCCCCAGGTCGGGCCCACCCGTACCCGATACCGATAGGTCGTATCCGCCTGCAGGCCGTCGACCTTGATTTCATACCGGTGCCATCCGCGTTCCTGGGAAGGCTGCGCCACACCCGTCACCTTACGACCGTCGCTGAGGTGCACGACCACCCCGTCCGGAACGCTCGTCACCACCGATACCACGACCCACTCGGGATGGTCACTCGTGACCCGATGAATCAATGGACCCTCGAGAATCGACGGCTGTAGCAGGTATCCTTGCGGGCTCTGCTGCACGGTGACAAACGTATCGTAGACACCAAGTCGTGTATCCGCCCCATCCTGCGCCAAACCGAGTTCCAGACGGACCGCCAGGCACCCTTGGCTTCCTGGTCCCCAGCCTTCACTATTGCGTGTGCTGTCTTTGGTGAAAAATGGATCCAACGGGACGATGGCGCGTCCTCCTGACAGCCTGACGTCGTCATCTGAAAACCGTTTTCGGCGGAATTGAGATGAACGTGAAAGAAAGGGATAGGGACCGACCAGTACCCGCCCGTATAGGCGTTTCGCCGAAATCCGTCGCCCGTCAAGCAACGGAAGCGGATCCGGAAAGACAATCTGGAACCCGCCGGGATGCGGCTGGATGACCTGAAACAACTGAGCCAATCCCACCGCAGCCGTGGCTCGAGGTTTTCGCCGGGCGAACGCACGCAGTGCCTCTCGGTCAATCGGAGTCGGTTGCGCACAGAGCGAATCCGCACCTGCGGCGCAGAACACCAATAGCACCCGGACCACCAAACCAACCACGTCACGCGGCAAGCATACATTCATCTCTACTCCACCTCCTCCAGCCAGTTCACTTTGCGGCAAAAAAAGTTTGCTGGAGTATAGCCACTTCGCGGCACCGGGGTAGCTTAACCGCCTAACGGGACCGATCCCGTTGACACCGGCCACCCCGGACTCCCGCGGCGGTCCACCCATCACAGCATTCCGATCCGACCAACAGGTAGGACAAGCGAGAACCTTCGTCCAAAATACGCTATGCTGACGACGCTGTGGTGATTGCCAGCCAAAGTGTCTTACCACAGCCGCTGAGATCTACCCGCCGCGAGGCATTGCTCGCACGCCAGATCAATCGACCGTCCTGCCGCCCCCCCGACTTCGTCCAAAAGAAACGCCCTGATGAAGACTCCACCCCTTCGCTCCCTGTTGCTGTTATGCATCTCCTCTTTGACGTTTGCTTCAGCCGCCTCCCCCTCCCTCGACGCTGCAGAATTGACCCTCTCTCCTGGCGACCATATCTGCCTGGTTGGCAATGCGTTGGGCGAACGGATGCAACATCAAAATTGGTGGGAAACCCTTCTCCATCGTCGATTTCCTGAACACCAGCTAGTGGTTCGCAACCTCTGCTTTCCGGGCGACGAACCGAAGACGCGAATACGCTCGGAAAATTTCGGCAGCCCCCATGAACACCTCAAACACAGCGGCGCCACTGTGATCCTCTTTTTCTTTGGTTTCAATGAAGCCTTCGCAGGTGCCGACGGCCTGCCGTCGTTCCAGGCCGACCTCACAAGTCTTATCGAGGAGACCAAGCAGCAAGACTACAGCGGTCAAGGTCCACCACGAATCGCGCTAGTTTCCCCAATCGCGTTTGAAAACACTGGCGACCGCAACTTGCCAGACGGAAAAGAACACAATGCACGGCTGAAGCTGTACACCGAGGCCATGACCCGCGTAGCGCGCGCGGCGGGGGTTGGCATGGTCAACCTTTTCGGTGCGACGACCGACCTGTTTCGCACCAACCCCAAACGACTCACCCTCAACGGCGCGCATCTCAATTCGAGTGGCTACCAGGCACTTGCCCCATTATTCATGGATCAACTGTTCGGCGCTAGCAACACGCCGCATGACAAATCCTTGAGAGCCGCCGTGTCCGACAAAAACTTCCACTGGTGGCATCGCTATCGTGCCGTCAACGGCTATTCCATTTATGGCAGCCGCGGGGCAGCTGGCTCGGACGGCACCTATAACAATACCGATGTGATGGAACGAGAACGCGCCATACTGGATCAAATGACGGCCAATCGAGATCAGCGAATCTGGGCACTGGCGGCAGGCAAACAAGTTGCCCCTACGGTAGACGATACCAACACGCCTCCGTTCATCACCCCCAAGACCAACGTGGGTGGCGTGGACGATCCCAATCGCAAGACGGGAAAGCTCGGCTCGCTCGATTATCTGCCGGCGGCCGAACAGCAGAAACGTTTCACCCTCGCGCCGGGGTATGAAATTCAGCTCGTGGCATCCGAGGAACAGTTCCCCGAACTTGCCAACCCGGTAGCGCTGAACTTTGACAATCGTGGGCGACTCTGGGTCTCGACGATGCCGTCCTATCCCCACTGGCAGCCGAAATCACCCATGGATGACAAGCTGCTGATCTTTGAGGACCCCAATCATGACGGCAAGGCAGACAAATGTATTGTGTTTGCCCGGGGCCTCCACCAGCCGACCGGATTCGAACTCGGCAATGGCGGCGTTTACGTGGCCCAGCAACCCGACATACTGTTCCTGGAAGACCGCGACGGAAATGACGTCGCCGATACACGAACCAGGAAACTGATTGGGTTCGACACCGCCGACTCCCACCACGGCATCGCCGCGTTTGAGTGGGGTCCTGGCGGCGGCCTCTATTTCCAGGAAGGCACGTTCAAATTCTCCCAGGTTGAAAGCCCCTACGGCCTGACACGGCTCCACGAGGCGGGAGTTTGGCGCTACGACCCACGCACCGAGAAGTTCGGCGTGCATGTTTCCCTGGCGTTTGCCAATCCGTGGGGCCACGTCTTTGACCGCTGGGGTCAGAATTTCATCGCCGACGCCTCCCCCGGCTATAGCTACTGGGCCGCACCACTGACGGGCAAAATTGACTTTCCGCTCAAACACCCCGGCGGCTCGCAACATCGACGGATCGCTAAACAAACGGGGGGCGACCCGCAGTTCCAGTTCCCCACGTTTTACCGAAAACGGACCCGCCCATCCGCAGGTTGTTTGATTGTTTCCAGCCAACACTTTCCGCCAGAGTCGCAAGGCAACTTCCTGCTTTGCAACTGCATTGGAGAACGGTCCATCTTGCAACACACCGTGCAGGAAAATGGCTCTGGTTTTCTGGGCAAAGAAATTGAACCACTGGTGTCGTGTGCCGACGGCAACTTCAGACCAATCGATCTCCAATTCGCCGCCGACGGATCGCTCTATATCGTGGATTGGCACAACGCCTTGATCGGTCATCTACAGCACAATCTGCGTGAGCCGAATCGCGACCATAGCCATGGCCGCATCTGGCGCATCAAGCATAAAACTCGCCCATTGTTGCGCCCCCCGGCGATTGTGGGGCAACCTGTCCCGGTGATCCTTGACCTGTTAAAAGCCACCGACGACCGCACACGCTATCGCGCCCGGAGGGAACTCGCCCAACTGCCGACTGACCAGGTCGTCCCCGCGCTCGACACCTGGAAGGATGCCCTGCCGGCCACCGACCCCGAACACGAACACCACCTCCTCGAGGCGCTGTGGATGTACCAGACACACAACGTGATTCGGCCTCAATTGCTGAGAACCCTGCTGGAAACGAAAGACCACCGCGCCCGCGCTGCAGCCACACGCGTCCTCTCCTTCTGGCTTGACCAGATCGATCAGCCACTAAAATGGCTACAGCCACGGATCAACGATTCACATCCACGGGTCAGACTGGAAGCGATCCGTGCGTTGACGTTTCTGCAAGGTGATGCAGTCGTGGAACTGGCCCTCGAGGTATTGAACTACGATATGGACGACTACCTGCAATTCACACTCGACGAGGCGATGCGACACTGGGAGCAGTAACGCACACCATGTCACCGAAAACCATTTTCGCCAACCACGACTGCCAACACCTCCTAACGATGCGCCGATTCCACAGTCTCTTGCTACTCCTGATTTTCCTTTGGTTCGGCCCGAGCACAGTGTCTGGGCAACCACACCAGCACGGTCAACGGGCTGCCGCAGCTCCACGGGTCTTTCTTGACAAAAGCCCGCGAATTGTCTGGTATCAACTCGATCGCCTCAGCAACGAACGGTTGCTGTTGGTCGAACGTCAAACCACTCACCCCAAGTACGCGCCGGTCTACATGGCCATCCTGACACGCGGTGGAATGTCACGCCAATACCGACAGGAGGCGTTACAATGCCTGACCCAATTGCGGAAATCCGACCCAGCGACTGAACTGCTGGCCGCCCTTAATCGCCTCGACAAAAAGGATGACCGGCAACAACAACGCACATCACGGCAAATTGCATTTTTGTTATTGGATCGCCCCTCCGCAGAGCTCGCCGGCAAAGAACAGGCACTGCGAGCCGCCACCCAGGCAACCAATCCCCGTTTACGTGCGGTCGGTTATGCGGCACTTATCTCCGCAGGCCGCCAGGCTGCGGCGGACCAGCTAGCAACTGCCAATCCGACCGCGACCATCGATTGGCTGGCAGGGATCTCGCTGCTTCGCCAGGAGGCACAGCGTCAAAGCCAACGGCCAGCGGTCACCCGCCTGCTGGACCCAATGCACCCTGCCGCAGTGCGACGCGCTGCCATTGCGACCCTGTCATCGGTGCCACCGCTTGCTACCGAGACCTTTCGCCTGCTTGCACCCTTCATTGATGACCCGCTGTTCCGCAGCGACGCGATCCGCACTCTCTTGCAAGCGCCCGTTGCGCACTGTCCGGCCAGGCTCGCACAGGACCTGCTGAATTCGCTCCTGAAACAAGCGGACTCCACACCTGCCAAAGACCGTACCACCGATGGCTTTCTGGCGGCAATGCAGTTTGCAGATCGCCTCTTGACCCGACTTGAACCCTCTGCTGCCAGGTCAATGCGGCAACGCCTGCGAGAAATATCAGTGCGTGTCGTCCTTATTCAGACCGTTGAAGAGGAAATGCGATACGACGTCAGCTATTTTGCCGTCGAGGCCGGTCGCCCTGTGCAAATCGTTCTCGACAATCAGGATCTGATGCCACATAACCTGGTGATTACCGCCAACGGCGCGTTGAAAGAAGTCGCACAGCTCGGCCTGCTCCAAGGCCCTGCTCCGGGTTTTCAAGGCAAGCCGTACGTACCACAGTCACCCAAGGTTCTATTCGCTACAGGAATGGTGGCATCACAGCAACGCCAACGCCTCACGTTCACCGCGCCCGACCAACCGGGAGAATATCCGTTTGTCTGCACGTTTCCGCGCCACTGGATGCGAATGTATGGCGTGATGGTCGTCGTTGAGGATCTTGACAACTGGCTGGCCAATCCACAGAAGCCTCAAGATCCTGTAGGAAACAATCGTCCCTTTGTCCAATCCTGGACCATGTCGGACTTCGAGAAAGATCTGGCGGGTCCGACGCCTGTCACGACCCCTCGAATTGGCCAGCGTCTGCTTCAGGAGGCCACCTGTATTCAGTGCCACAAAGTGAACGGACAGGGCGGGGCAGTGGGGCCTGACCTGGCGGGAGTGTTCGAGCGTTGGAAGGGTGACCGACGAGGCATACTGCGCGAGATCCTCGAACCTTCCCACCGCGTTGATCCCAAATACGCCATGCACGTCATCGTTACAGCAGAGGGCAAGGTGGTAACGGGCATCCTTACCAGCAGCGACAAACAGACCGTTTCGCTGCTCGTTAATCCAGAAGCTCCCAACCCCACTGTGATTGCGCGGAAAGATATCGACGAAATGGTCAAAACGTCCAGATCCATGATGCCCAAGGCATTACTCGACCGTTTCACGCGGCAGGAGATCCTCGAGCTCCTCTCTTACCTGGAATCACTTCCACCGAAAGCGCCCTGAGACCGCCATTTCTGGTTCTCGATCGACGGCACCCTCGAGAGGGCGACCGACGGTGCGCGGCGTTGACCAGGCTGCTGCCCTGGCGTCCCTCTCACGCAAGCTCTTCTTTCCTGGCTTAACCACCCCCAGGAGACCGAAGCGACGTACTCCATCCTGCGTCCCATCAGAAGTCATGGCTTTCTGCGGAATCATGTCCACGGTCGTCACGATTCCACGGTCCTATAGAGGCCTCGAAAACGCCGGGCAGGCCCGACAACCCGCAAAACCCCTAAAGACAGCCCCGCTTCACACCGATACACCAGGAATGACCTCGGCACCTGTCGCTACGTCTTTTCCCATACGGGTTTTAACGTCAGATGAAGATCACTCCCGTGCACGCAATTATCTGCGGACGCCAACTGACAGCACTGCTGTCAGTTGTACTAGTGCTGGCCGGCTGCTCACGCACCCAATATCGCATCGACGCGGATCGCGACGCGTACAGCATGATCTCGGAAAGAGAAGGCGGACAACCTTGGGCGGCTGAAACGTACACGATTGAACAGGATCCGCGCAGCCGCTATTTCGACCCCAACGACCCAGACAAGCCGCCAATGCCGATCGACGATCCGGCCTCCAACCAGTACATGCAAATGGTCGATGGGAAACGCGGCTGGGACCACTGGCTCGATAACGGCCAGCGGAAGTACCTGGAGAATCCTGAATGGTTGAACGCGTTGGCGGACTACGTTGAGATGAGCCCAGACGGTGCGATCAAACTAAATGTCAATTCGGCTCTCAAACTGGCGTACATGCACTCACCGTCGCATCAAACGCAACTAGAGACGCTCTACCTTTCGGCACTCGACGTCACAGGCGAACGATTCCGACTGGACACCCAGTTCTTCGGCGGGTACGACGCGGGCTTTGCCCACAACGGTTCGCTAGCACCGGCGAGTCTGGCGTATGATTCGGCAGCCGGTCAATTTGTGGTAACGTCTCCCGCGGAAACGCTCGACACCAACAGGCTGACCCTGGGCGGTAACCCGCTGATCCAGATGCGCAAAACGTTTGCCAGCGCAGGCCAACTGGTGACGGGGTTTGCCAATTCCTTTGTCTTCGAGTTTTCGGGGGGGGATACGAGTCTGACCTCTTCCCTGGCTAACTTCACACTACTCCAGCCGCTGCTGCGTGGAGCGGGTCGGGAGATTGCCCTTGAAAACCTGACCCGTGACGAACGGTCTCTGTTGGCCAACATGCGATCGTATGGCCAGTTTCGGCAGGGATTCTATACGCAAGTCGCAATTGGTGAACTCGGTGTTGGCGGTCCGCAGCGAGGTGGTCAAGGAACGTTCGTGTCCGTTTTCTCTGGCCAGGGTGGCCTGGGCGGTTACACCGGTCTGCTGCAAAACTTGCAAGGGATCCGCAACTCGGAATACATCCTGAGCATTCAGGAGAGATCGCTCTTGCAACTGGAGGCGCTCCGCGAGGTCGGCATCATCGACTTGTTCCAGGTTGATCAACTGCGTCAGGAGGTCGAACGACAACGCTCAGCGCTGGTTACTCAACGTGCGTTCTTTGAAGCTCAAGTTGATCGCTACATCACCTGGACACTTGGACTGCCACCCAATCTGACGGTCGAGCTTGACGACACATTGATCCAACAGTTCCAACTGGTATCGATAGAAAGCACTGCACTGCAGGACTCGATCAATGAACTGCGAGATCGACTCGGTGCCCTTCCCGGGGAACCAGAGGCACCTGCCGTCCAACTGATTCTGGACGGAGCCTTGGCACTTGCTGGTCCTCTCCAGACGCAAATTGATGCGGTTGAATTTGACCTGGGGAGAATGAAACAGGTGGTGCCGCAACGCGAAACGTCAATGACGCCACGTGACATTGAAGAGTTCAAGAACGACCGTCAACAACTAGACGTCACACTGGAGGATCTCAAGAAGGAATCCACGGCCACCATCACAGAACTACAGGCGTTACGTGATGCATTTGCACCTGAAATGCCGGCCGCCACGCGTCGTGCTCTGGTGATCTGGTTAAGCAAAGCCCTGCGCCTGGTCCAGCGCGCAGTACTGGCCCAGGGACGTGCCCGCCTGGAGGCCGTGACTGTCGAACCGATTGCCCTCGATCCGGAAACAGCGTTCCAAGTCGCACTCTCCAATCGATTGGATTTCATGAATGGCCGAGCGGCCCTGGTCGATAGCTGGCGTCGCATTGAGATCAACGCCAACTCCTTGGAATCCGTGCTGAACGTCACTGCCGGCGGAGATCTCCGTTCAGCCCGCAACAACCCGGTCAGTTTCCGTGCTCCAACAGCCAGTTTGCGCATGGGACTCGAATTTGATGCACCGCTGACTCGCCTCCTGGAACGCAATGCCTACCGCGAGTCTCTGATCACCTACCAACGTAATCGCCGCGATTTCATCCAGTCACGCGACGCCCTGCACATCGATCTGCGGGCACTCCTGCGGAACATCAATCGCCTGCGCCGTGACCTGGCCATTCAACGCCGCGCGGTGGCCATCGCCCTGCGCCAAGTCGACCAGGCGCAGGCCCGCCTCTACGCACCGGTAGCCCCGCCCCGCCCAGGACAGCGTACGATCCCCTTCGGCCCCGTGACGACTCGAAATATGGTAGGTGCACTTGAATCTCTGCTGCGGACCCAAAACCAGTTCCTTGCCGGCTGGCTTAACTATTACGCAGACCGCATGCGTTTGGACCGAGAATTAGGCACCATGCGACTGGAGGCCAATGGCCAGTGGGTCAAGACGCCGCTTCCCGGAAACACGGAAGCCGGGACGGAACCGCCGAACAATCTACCTGCTGTGCCGCCGTCGATCCCACCGCCGCCCGTCGCCGCGCCACCTGACGCCCCGCCTGGTGGATGATTCAGGCGGGAAACGCTGACCCCATTCGATTCTGGCAGCGCAGGGCGTCCAAAAAAGGGCGTGCTCCAAAGAAGCGGCGGCGCCGAACTGACGCGTCCCGCGAGCAACAGCACGCCATTTCACCTAACAGAACCTCAGGACATCAGTTATAATGCTGTCGCTGGGGTAGCATGTGCACGAGCACCCCAACGTACCCACCCGCAGCCAGCCGAAAGCCACCCGAGCTGCACGTCTTGTAATCCTCAATTGTTACGGAGGCCCCGCATGGCGATGGACGTCTCTCCTGATCCCCTCACGAGCGGGCCGTTAAATCATCCTGGCACATCGCCGTCAGGTCGGGTCAATAGCGGATCCTGGGTCAAACGCCTGCTGCTGATTGGTGGTGCACTGGGCATCGTGGCGGCGCTGGGCACCGTGATCCCGAACATGTTCGCGGCCCCCGAGTCGGGCCCACAATTGATGTATACGGTGGCGCGGTCGGACCTGACGGTGACCATTATGGAACAGGGTACCCTGGAGAGCTCTGACAACCTCGAGATCAAGAATAAGGTACGTGGTTCGAATACCGTCACCTGGGTCATTCCTAGTGGTTCGGTCGTCAAGGCCGGAGACGAACTCGTCCGCCTGGACACAAAGGTGATCGAAGAAACGGTCAGTGAACAAAAGACGAAAGTCTTCGAGGCCACGGCGACCCTCAAGGAAACAGAAGCCGATCTGGCCGGTGCGCAAATCAACCTCGACGCTTACCTTGACGGCCGCTATCGCGGCCGGCTGAAGCGTTCACAGACAGGTGTCACGATTGCCGAGTCGAATTTACGTTCGGCGGAAACGATGCTGGCAAAATCCCGCGGACTGTTCAACAAGGGGTACATTACCGAGTTGGAACTCCAGGGGAATGAACTGACGGTCACGCAAGCCAAACTGCAACTGCAGGTTGCAAAAACCGAACTCGACGTCCTGGAACGCTACACCAAGCAAATGGATCTGGAGGGAATGAGAGGAAACCTCACTTACCGCCAGGGAAAACTCAAGGCGGACCAGGCCGGCCTCAAGATGACGGAGTCGCGCCGTGATCGCGCCCTGAGGGAACTGGAACAATGTGTCGTCCGCGCCGAAAAAGATGGCCTGGTGATTTATCCCACCGCGGCCGCCTGGAAAGACACTCCCGACATCACGGAGGGCGCGATTGTCGCCCGCGAACAGGTTCTTCTGATCATGCCCGACCTGAGCAAAATGCAAATCAAAGTGGGGGTCCATGAGAGCATGATCGATCGCCTGACGCCCGGCCTGGAGGCGCGGGTCACCCTTCCAGGCCGCGTGCTTGACTCCAAGGTCAGCTCCGTAGCTTCTATTACACGGCCCGCGGGTTGGTGGACAGGAAACGTCGTGAAGTACGACACCATTATTGAATTGCCGCCTGCCGTGGGGTTGAAACCCGGAATGAGTGCCGAAGTCGAAATTGTCATTGCACGCCATGAAAACGTGTTGACCGTACCCGTGGCAGCCGTTGTCGAAACCGACGCGGGAAGTTACGTCTGGATCAAGGCCGCCAGCGGTATGCAACGCCGTCCCATCAAAATCGGTGACAATAACGATTCTTTCGCCATCGTGACCGCGGGCCTCAAAGAGGGAGACCAGGTGGTCCTCAACCCGGCAAGTTTTGCCAGCGAAGAAGAAGACGATCCGCTCAAGAAATATCAAGACAAACAAGACGAAGAAACACAAACGCAGGAAACCGACCCCGCAGACGACACCTCGTCGGCAACTTCTTGAATCCCAACGACGGTTCTGCTTCGGGCCAGGCGGCGAACTGCCCAGCTACCCGTTCCCGCACGAATCCCATTGGGCGTTACTGGTGATGTTTCGGAGACCCTGGTTCATGCCATCGCTGCCCACGCCAAATATACCCGCCGATTCGTCCCAGCCCACAGAACCAACGGCCTCCCCCCTGCGGCTCCTTTGGCACTGGCGTGCGCTACTACTGTATGCCGCAGCCGGCCTGACCGCTTACCTCGTTTATTCGACATCAGCCGCCCCTGCAAACTCCGAAGTCGTCGTTGAAGGACCCCGTTTGACCTATACGGTCCCCCGTAGAAATCTACGGCTGACCATTACCGAAGTGGGGACCGTGGAAAGTGCCAACAATACAGAACTCATCTGCCAGGTGCCGGGACGTAATACGGTCACATGGGTCGTCGAGAGTGGCCAGATCGTCAAGAAGGGGGACGTGCTGGTTCGGCTGGATACGTTGTACATGGAAGAACAAATCAACGAACGTTCTAAATATGCGAACTGGTCGCGCGCGGGCGCGGAGAGCTCCAAATTTAACGTACGGCGACTCAAACTCGCCGTTCCCGAATATCGTGAGGGTCGGTTCGTCGTCGAACTGAAGAAAAAAGAAGAGGCATTAGCGATCGCCCAAATGGACCTCCGCTCTGCCGAGAATAACCTGGCCTACGCTAAGGAAATGGCGGCCCGTGGTTACGAAAGTGAACTGGAGGTGGAAAAGACCGAGTTCCAGGTCACCCAGGCCCGTATGGTTACCAATAGCCTTAAACGCGAGATTAGTGATTTCTCGAAATTCACGAGGCAGCAAGAGTTGGCCACATTGCAAGGTCAACTGGATGTCGCCGAAGCGGAGTTTGTCGCCAATGACGAACGCGCAGGCGCGGACGAAAGCCGACGTGACCGGGCCCTTGAGCAGCTCAAAAACTGTATCATTCGGGCGCCACGCGACGGACTGGTGATCTACCCGTCTGCAGCCAAATGGAAAACCAGGCCCGATATCAGTGTAGGTGGCAACGTTCATAAAGACCAGGTCCTCCTGTTAATGCCCGATCTACAGCAGATGCAAGTCAAGATTGGAATTCATGAATCCGACATCGATCGCGTCAAGCCAGGGCTCAAGGCACTCGTTACCGTCGGTGGACGCACCGTCGATACGGTCATCACCTCGGTGGCCAGTGTGGCGCAACCAGGCGGCTCCTGGACGGGTAATGTTGTCAAGTACGATACCATTATCAAACTTCCGCCTGACGCCGGCCTGAATCCCGGAATGAGCGCTGAAGTTGAGCTCATTCTCTCGGAACATCAGAACGTACTCACCATTCCCGTTGCCGCCGTGCTGGAAGACGACGAAGGGGCGTTCTGCTGGATCCAAAGTGCGCAAGGACCTGAACTGCGCGATTTAACACTCGGCGCCAGCGATGACGCTCTCATCATTGTGGAAGCAGGGCTGAGTCCGGACGACGAGGTTTTCCTTAACCCGGCTGCTTTTGCCGAGAACAACGATGCCAACACAGGACTGCCGCCGGAAGATGCCACCGACGAAACGGAGGTCCAAACAACTCCGGCGGACGTCCAAACCAGTTCGGCAGGACAGCCAACGACACCGACCTCCTGATCCCTGGCAAGAACAGGAGCACCCCTCCGGTCACACGTTCACCTCCTCCATGACGGTCAACTGCGGGATCTCAGCAGTGGCCACACTTCCGACTAGATGTATTCCCCACCAGCACGAGGCGACTGACGACACCCGTGAACAGCTCCATCTTCCAGACAATTCAGGTCGGCTTGAAGAGTCTTTTGCTGCAGAAGTTGCGGGCAGGATTGGCCGCGCTGGGTATCTTTATCGGTACCGCGACGGTGATCTGGCTCGTTGCCATGGGGGAAGGCGTGAGTTATCGCGCACAACAACAGATCAAAGAATTGGGCGCAACGAACATCATCGTGCGGACCAAAATACCAAACTCGATGAGTGAGGGGCAGGACGCCAATACACGCGTCAAGATTTACGGATTGTTGCGAGATGACTATCGGCGAATTGTGACCAACATACCGGGAATCCGCCGCGCCGTACCGATGCGAGAATTGCGGTTCGAGCTACGATTGGGAAATCGTACGACCGATACGAAACTGGTGGGCTGTGTCGAAGGCTATATCCAGACCAACCGGCTGGAAATTGCCCGCGGTCGTTGGCTCACACCGCGGGATCGTGGCAAGAAAGTCGTTGTGCTCGCCTCCGACACGGCCAAGCGACTATTCTCTTATGAAAATCCGATCGGGAAGACCATCTGGGTGGGGAGCGAGTTCTACGTCGTTGTCGGCCAAACCAAACCGCGGACTGCTTCGGCAGCGATTGGCGGCAGCCTGGAGGCCAGAGACTACAACCTGGACGCCTATATCCCGCTCCAGACACTCCGGCAGCGAGTGGGCGATCTCATCATGAAACGCGTCGGTGGTGAATTCCAGGGTGAACAAGTTGAACTCAGCCAAATCACCGTTACCGTGGATCAAGTCGAAGACGTCGACGAAACGGCCTCGATCATCACTACGCTCCTGAAAAAGTACCACGACACAGAAGATTATGCCGTGGTGGTTCCCAAGGAACTCTTGCGTCAAGCCGAACGCACACGGGCGATGTTCAACGTGCTGCTGGTCGTCATCGCCGGCATCTCACTGCTGGTCGGCGGGATTGGAATCATGAACATCATGCTGGCCACCGTTACCGAGCGAACACGTGAAATCGGGATTCGCCGCGCACTCGGAGCGACGCGGAGACGAATCATTGAACAGTTTCTCATCGAAACGGTCGTCCTGACGGCCGGTGGAGGACTGTTGGGCGTTCTCTTTGGCTTGTTGTGTGGTCCCATCTTTCGAACCGGCCGGGACCTGCTTACGCAACTCTCGTCCGATCTGTTGCCACCCATCGCCTACGCGATCGAACCGCGCGTCGCCCCGTGGTCGGTGGTGCTGTCTCTCGGGATCTCGCTCTTCGTGGGCCTGCTTTCCGGCCTCTACCCAGCGTTTCAGGCGGCGTATCTCGATCCCATCGAAGCCCTCCGGCACGAGTAGTCCACGCGCCACTCGCGGGCTGGGTGTCGCGTCACCGTCGTGGGGAGAGTCGCGTACCAAGACGCGCACCGGTTAACTGATCGCGCACAGAATCAATACGCCGTTCAACAAAAGGCCGTATGGCGTAGACGCGTCGATCCACTGCGACATTGATGCCGTCGCGATCGCCGTAGATCCCCATGCGAAACGCCGATTGTTGCCGCCCCGCCATGTAGGGCCTCAGTGTCCGCTCCATTTCCGAGATCCGGGCGAACATCCGCTCGCGGGTAAACACGCTCTCCATCAACGCGACTACCTCGCCCTGAAATGCTCTGCGAAACGACCGCAATTCAAACAGCCGTTCCATGAGCCTGCGTCTGCCGATCCAAGGCCGTTCAATGCCCCACTGGACCACCTGCTCCGGATCGTAACCCATGGTGAAGGTGCCAAACGTTTCATTCAAATCCCAGGGGAGCATGCGCAGTTTCCCATCTGTCTTGTCCATCAGCAGGTAATAGTTGTGGGGCATGCCGACATAGCTGTCGATATTAACCAGAATCCACGTCGCCGCCAGGTAACCTGCAAACTGCTGCAGATCGAGTCGCTGGCCGATCTCGCTCTCAAACCGGTCGGCAGACGCTGCCTCGATGATCTTCAGCAATGCCGCAAAGGCCGCAATCTGCGACCGATTGTGCTTGCCGCTCTTGATGTTGTAATGCTGGTACTCGCGGGTGTCGCTTCCCAAATATTCCCAGTCATCCAGAGCCTCAGGTTTCATCAGGAGACTTCCCGCTGCGACTTTACCCAGATTACGTTCCAGGAATTTCTTGTCCACCTGCTCAATCAGTACGTAGATGCCCAAATCGCTCTTTTCCACTTCAATGTCGCCATCAATCGAAAGTGTTACATGGGCCCAACCCACGCCGGGCGTTACCAGGCCTGCAGCCCGGTACACCTCGTAACCGAGTTTTTCCTTCATATAGGCGGAGTCCAGGAATGCGTTGGAAAGGTTGATTTTGGTTCGTCCATGCAACTTCTGCCCACTGACAAAACGATTAGTATCGATCTTGAAGGGTCGCTTCAGGCCCCTTTCTGAAAACCGGAACGACGAATTGCCTTTAAATCGGACTCCGGACGAAGCGTACGTGTGACCATCAATCCGCACATCGGCTTTGACGTACGAAAATTTATCGCCGAATCCCACCAGCGGAGCCCGTTCGCCCGACCGCCGCGTCTCCCGCCGGGGTTGCATGCGTTGCCAGGCATCGCGACTAAACGACAAATCGATCTGGACCACGCGATTCTTTTCGTACACCTCCTCCCAGAATCCATCCTCCGCTCCCAAAGTCTGCGACGGCTCCGTAACCAGCAATACCCCAACCGCCAGCGCCGCCGCAAATCGGCACACGCTTCCCATCGGGTCCTCCCACGCCATGCGTATTCCCCCCAAGATGTCGAAATAGCCCCGTGACCTGCCAGCTGGGCTACCATCTTTGCGTACGGTCATCGCAAAAGCTCATGAACTTTCTCAACAATCCGATCTTCGATCGAGTGTGCGAACGGACCTGGCTGCACCGTGGTCGTATAGTAGTTCATCGAACGGCGTGGCTCATAACCACCTTCCAGCAACAAACGGCGACTAGGAATGTACGCAAACACGTCATTGTTATAGCCGGACACCCACACGGCGCAACGGCCAGCCAATTCCCGCTTCAGCCGTAACGCGTAATCCACCACGACTTCACCTGCCAGGGCAATCACCAGTAACTGGTTCCCCAATTGCAACGTCTGCACGGGATAGTCGTAACTGGTTCGCAGCTTCCCGTGCCGCACCAGTTCTCGCAGTAATCGCTTCGCGTGCGGCCTGGTCAACTCGTAATCCCGAAAGCTACTCTCCGCGTGGTCGGCCGCCAGATGCGCCGCAAGCTGTGCGCGGGTGGGTGGCGTCTGGTACTCGATCGTGACCCGTTCCCATTTCGTGACCAACGGCCCACGGATGATGGTCTGGCGATTCCCCCAGGCGGCTTCTACCGCTGTGGCCAGGGTACGACCATGACGCCGCGACTGCTCTACAGTCCCTCTGGGATAACCGCTCTGATCTCCGCCACAACCGCTCAAAAAGAGTGCCGTCGTCCCGGGGTAATCCTCTTCAAGGAACTGCTGTGCGTACCCTGCGTAATCGCCCGCGTAACGATTCACATACAGCGTCGTGTTGTGACAGGCATAGCCAAACAGAACAGCCCGTTTCCCGCCCTGCCAAAGCACCTGGAGCACCGGAACCGAGTGATCTACCAAACCATCAGGATTCGGGTGATTGAGGTAAGGCTCACCACTGGGGTCGCTATTCTGCAAACGCCGGTTCATGGCAAATCCCGCCCGAGCATGACTGTACCGCAGTTCCGCTGGCCGCAGCATTCCCAGTGCACGCCCTACCAATCCGCACAGTGCATCTTCCAGCCTGGCGCAATATTCCTTCGTCCGTTTTTGCCGCTGAGGTGTCAGCTCCTCCAGCGCCGTCTCCGTCATCCTGAGTTCCGGGCCGCAATGGGTGTGCGATGCATTCATCAAGAGCGACGCTGGAGGCAGTTGGTATCGGTCCTCGATCCGCCTGGAGACGCGTTCACGCAAGGGTCGCGGTATACCGATCAGGTCCATCGTGATCATCACCAGACGGGTCCCATGCGCGTCCTGTAACGCGAGGGCTTTGGCAAACAAGTCCGTCTCCTTCTCCCGCGCCGGTTCTCTGCGACTCGCAAACCCTTCCAGCATGATAGGGGCCTGGGGGGTAATTTCTGCCACGGCGACGCCAGCCTGCCAGCCACCCCCAGTTCGAACGGCCGCCACATCCTCAGCAGGCAACTGGGAGTGCAACCATAACAGCGAAACGGAGAACAGCAGAAGCATGTTTGACTTCACAAGCCTATCCAATAAAAAGAGAGAGGTGCCGTAACGGATCCACACCAGCTCATTATGTACCGTTTCCCTGGCTCCCTCCACTTTCCCGTTTCCCAGGTGCAGGCCTGCCCAAAAGGCCGATCTTGGACTTCGCTCTGGCAGCCACCGCGATTCCTCGTAAAATTGGAGTCTGGCTAGTCTTTCCTGTTTCTCGACGATCCGGCCGACGGCCAGCGGAAGCTGGCACCGCGCGGTCTCCCGTCGACCAAATGATGGATAACCACGTGGTACCTCCCGCAGTGTCCACCCGGAGCCCGTTCCTCGCCGCCACCCTGTGGTTCTCCGCAATCACGGGGCTGCCCGCACTGGGCGCGGAGCCCACGGAACAGACCATCCCCTTCGAAAAAGTGGTGCGTCCGTTGCTGGCGAAGCATTGCTGGAAATGTCACGGTGCCAACCAGCAGAAAGGTGGGTTGCGGCTTGATTCGCGTAATGGCCTGCTCGCCGGTGGTGAACACGGCCCCGTGATCGACATCGCCACGCCTGCAACCAGTCTGCTACTGCGTGCAGTCCGCTACCAAGGGCCAAAGATGCCGCCCACGGGACAACTCTCCCCCCGTGCCGTGCGTGCCTTGGAAGATTGGATTGCAACGGGCGCCGAATGGCCGAAAACATCCCGCCAGGTCCGCACCCCAGAGTCGAATTTCACGGATAAGGACCGCGACTGGTGGGCATTTCGACCACTTCGACGGCCGGATCTCAAAGCCGACCGCACCGATAAATGGTCTCAGAACGTCATCGACCAACTCGTTCTACGGCGTCTGCGGCAGCACGACATGCAACCCGCACCCCGTGCTGACCGTCCCACCTTATTGCGTCGCCTTTACTTTGCTGTCATTGGCCTGCCACCGCGCCCCGAAGAGGTCGCGGCCTTCGTCCAGGATACTGCCCCCGACGCGTGGGAGCGTCGTATCGATCGCCTCCTCACCGACCCGCGGTATGGAGAACACTGGGCCCGTCATTGGCTGGACCTCGTCCGTTACAGTGATTCCGACGGATGGAACCAGGACGCTTATCGACCCACCATCTGGCGTTATCGCGACTACGTGATCAATGCCTTCAATCGGGATATAGCCTATCCCCACTTTGTACAGCAGCAGTTAGCAGGCGATGAAATCGATGAAGACGACCCCACCCATCTCGACGCGGTGGGATTCCTGCGGCTAGGCATTTATGAATACAACCAGCGTGATGCGCGCGGGCACTGGAACGACATCATGAATGAGATGACCGATGTCGCAGGCGATGTGTTCCTGGGCATGAGTATGGCCTGCGCTCGCTGCCACGACCACAAGTTCGATCCTGTACCGCAAAGTGACTATTTCAAGCTGCGCGCGTTCTTCGAACCAGTGATCTGGCGTGATGACCTGCCGGCCGCCACCCAGAAGCAGCGGGCGGCATACGAACAACAACTCGCAGCATGGAAGACAGCCACCGCATCCATCCGTCACCGGATTGACCAATTGTTGAAACCGTATTACGACCGCAAGTGGATCTCGACCGTCGACAAGTTCCCGCTCGACATCCAGTCTTGCTTTCAGACATCTGTGGACGACCGCACTTCGTGGGACCACCAGATGGCGTACCTTGTCTCCCGCCAATTTCTGGAAGAGGGCGGCGGCCCTTTGAAGAACATCACTGCGGAGGACAAAACCACACACAAACAACTCACCAAAGCGCTCGCCGCCTTTGACCATCTCAAACCGGATCCGTTGCCAACCCGCATGACAGCAACCGATTTTTCCGGTTCCCTGGCGGCAACCTTGATTCCGGATGACCCGCAGCAGGTTCCCATCGATCCGGGTTTCCTTTCCATTCTTTCCCCGACTTCACAGCCAGCAGCGATCCAGCCAATCACTGTCAGCCGTCCCTCTGGGCAGGTCATCTCCTCCGGTCGTCGGACCGCACTGGCCCAATGGATCGGTCGTGTTGACAATCCGTTGACCACGCGGGTCTTCGTCAACCGCATTTGGCAGCAGCATTTCGGCCAGGGGCTGGTGCCGACACCTAACAACTTTGGGAAGATGGGACAACTCCCGTCCCACCCTGACTTGCTGGACTGGCTGGCCCTATCGTTCATCCAACAGGGATGGCGCAGCAAACAGCTTCACCAACAGATTTTGGTCTCGGAAACCTGGCGGCAATCAGCACACCACCCACAAGCCTCTGTTTACCAGATGCGCGACCCTTCCGACCAGCTGCTCTGGCGTGGTCGGGTACGCCGGCTCTCGGCGGAACAAATCCGTGACGCGATCCTGTCTGCCAGCGGTGAGCTTCGGCAACAACTGGGCGGTCCGGGAGTTCCGGAAAACACGCCGCGCCGTGCCATCTATGTCAAACAGTTCCGCAACACGAATGAGACATTCCTGCACGCATTCGACGCGGGAAGCGGGCTGAAGAGCATCGCCGTACGTAACACGACGACCACACCAACCCAATCCCTGCTGCTGATTAACGGCAAATACGCACTCGCTCGCGCTGACCATCTTGCCAATCGTTTACTTGCAGCGTCTTTCAAAGACACGGCGAGTTTGATTACTTTCGTCGTGCGGCTGACCTGGGGTCGTGATCCTCACCCGGCCGAGGCCACGCGTTGCGCGCACTTCCTGGGCGCAACAATGGAAGATAGCCCAGAGAAGCTGTCACGTTCGCTCCTGACGGATCTCTGTCACATCCTGTTTAACGCGAATGAGTTCCTCTATCTCGATTAATGCATGTCTGATATTTACTTATGACTAACCACGCTCCAACTTGCCACTCGGTGACACGCCGTCAAATGCTCGCCAGAACCGGACTCGGACTGGGTGCGGTTGCGCTTGACTGGATGCGAGCGCAGGAAAAAGCCCCGTCCTGTCTGGCAGCCCAGCATCACCCTGCCAGCGCCAAACGAGTGATCTGGTTGTTCATGGAGGGTGGCCCCAGCCATTTGGATCTGGTCGATCCCAAGCCGCTTCTCAATCAACTTGCCGGCACCCCGCTCCCCGACAGTTTTCTGCCCCCGATTACAGCGATGGGGGAAAAGGGCTCTCCGCTACTGGCGGCCCCCCGGACCTGGACCCAGCACGGCGAAAGTGGCATGTGGGCATCCGAGTGGATTCCACACATTGGCTCGTGTATGGACGATATCGCGGTGATCCGATCGTGCTGGACCAACGGAATTAACCACTCCGGTGGGGTCTGTCAGATGAATACCTGCATTAACGTCGCGGGTCGGCCTTCGCTGGGTTCCTGGGTTCATCACGGTCTAGGTTCGGCGAATGATGACCTGCCGGCTTTTGTCGTCATGTGCGACAGCAGTGGGCGGCCGGTGAACGGGTCACGGAACTGGGGTAGCGGTTTCATGCCCGCATCGCACCAGGGTGTGCGGATTCGCGGATCGAGCCAGGAACCCATCGCCAATCTGAATGCGCCAAAAGGTTCGTCTCCCCTGAAACAACGCGAAAAACTTTCTCTCTTGCAGGATTTTAATCGGACGTTCGCTGACCGGAATCCGCAGCAGTCTGAACTGGATGCCCGGATCGCCAGCTACGAACTTGCCTTTCGAATGCAAGCCGAGGCTCCAGAGGCGGTCGACCTGACGCGGGAAACGGCGGCCACGAAAACACTCTATGGACTCGAAGACAAGGCGACAGCGACCTTCGGAAAAAATTGTCTGCTAGCCCGCCGGCTCGTCGAACGCGGTGTTCGGTTCGTACAGCTCTACCACGGCACCGGCAGCAAATGGGATTCCCACGCAGGCATCGAATCGAACCACGCCCGCCTGTGTCAATCCATGGACAAGCCGGTCGCAGGACTTCTTACAGATCTGCGCCAACGCGGCCTCCTCGACGATACGCTGGTGATCTGGGGGGGCGAGTTTGGCCGCACTCCCATGAGCGAAAAGGGCAATGGCCGAGACCATAACCCCACCGGATTCTCGATCTGGATGGCCGGTGGCGGGGTGCGTGGTGGCCAGACGATCGGCGCCACTGACCCACTTGGCCTCTATGCGATCGAGGACCGTATGCACGTCAAGGACATTCACGCCTCCATCTTATGGTTACTGGGCCTGAATAATATGGAGTTGACCTACGATCACAAAGGAAGGCTGGAAAGACCCACGATCAACGAAGGTTCGTTCCATCCGGCACTGCTCTCCGGGTAAGCCCGCAATGCACCTGCGCACAGTCGGTCAGCGCACCATCCGGACACGCCATACTAATTCTGTTCAGGCTTCGACTTCGGCTTGCCGGTTGGTGCCTTAGGTTCTCCACCGAGCTTCCGCAATGTCAAGACCATCGGCAAAGGCCTTACGCTGCGACGCCCGAGGCGTCGATCGGATGGACTGTTGAACACTTGCATTTCCCCCTCTTCATTGACTAGCCCCATTACACTACTGCCCCCGCCATCCATATTCATCGCATCCCAGCAGCCCAGCTTTTTCATCCTTAACCCCAGTTCGTGAAGATTCATCCCCTCACTAAATCCGCGCTGTCGACCATCAACCACTACCAGCCAGGCAATTCTACCCGTGCGATCTACACCAATGGATGTACGAGGATGTACTGCGCCACCCTCACCAACCACCACCTTGCCCTCCTTCATAACCAAACCGAATCCAGCCATCCCTTCCGTCAGACGCCTTTCCTCAGGTTGTTCCTGATCATCTCCGGGAGCAACGCCCAGACGCAAGCGCCCCGTCCCATCGAACCATACCGACGCGCCATGAGATTGAGATGCGCTACGGATCCGCCCCGACGATGACGCCAGCCCGGAGATATCGACCGGTTGACCGGCAAACCAGCGACGGTTGCGCCGGCCCTCTGCGTCTGGAAAACTATCCCAGGGATTCGTGTTAATAAACGCCACCACGGACGATCCCGCCGCCAGCTTCAAGGGGCTCGTCAGCGCTGTCTCGGCAGGTCCGTCCCCATCTGGATCCGCACCGACCACGACCGCCGGCTTGAGTTTCCCAACCCGCAGGTCAAGCCGCAACACATGGATCCGATTGACACGCGGATCCTTAACCTCATGCATTTCGTAATGTAATCCAAGTTGTTTCAAAGCGACGGCCGGTTCCGCAGCTGCCACTTCTAAGAAACCGAGCCCAGCTCCCACAAGCAGCACGCAGGCCGCAAACCCCACCGCCGTTTTCGCAGACTTTTTCGTCATCTCCGCTTTCCCCTCATTTTCAGGACCGGCCTACTGCAAGTTTCCTCCCGACAACCCCTGCCGGGAAGCGCACTGTCATTCTACGCGATGGCGGCGCATACTGCTCCTGGTAACCCACGATCCACACAAACTCTGCCCTATTGGGGAGACGCGTGCCGTTTACCTTGGCACCTGTCCTCTGCCTCCAAATGCCGCCGATCTGGGTCAAACAAAGCAGCTGCTGACCTGCCCGCCCGTCGACCCGCGGCGAGAAAGTAACGACCTCCCATGCCACAATCTCGCACCTGCATTCACAGCTTTTCGGGAACCCGCGCGTTTTTGGCGCTGGCGACCCTCCTGGCGATTTGGACCGGGGCTCACCTGGCAACTACCAAGGTATACGCTGGTGACCGGCCAGCCACTGGTCAATCCCCTCCCGTGTCACGGATCCTGTTTGGCTCCTGTGCGAAACAAGACAAGCCGATCCCCATCTTTGACACCATTTTGGCACAATCACCCGACCTCTTCGTATTTCTTGGTGACAACATTTATGCCGACACGACAGACATCGCGCTGATGAAGACAAAGTACGCCCGCCTCGCCGCGCATCCCTCATTCGCTCGGCTGGTCAACTTCTGTCCCATCATGGCCACCTGGGACGACCATGACTACGGAGCCAACGATGCCGGCGCGGACTATCCCCAACGTGGCGCGTCTGAAAAACTGTTCCTCGATTTCTGGCAAGCTCCCGCTGATTCACCGCGACGCCAGCGGCCTGGCATCTACACTTCCCAGCGGTTCGGTCCGCCAGGAAAGTGCCTGCAAGTCATCGTGCTCGATACCCGCTTCTTTCGAGGTCCGCTGCGGCGAGGCAAGAGGCGGGTCGGTGGCCCCTATTACCCTGAGACGAATCCGCAGGTCACCATGTTGGGAAAATCGCAATGGCGATGGCTTGAACAACAACTCCGGCAACCCGCGGAGATTCGTATTATCGCATCCAGCATCCAGTGCGTCGCCGAGGCCGCGGGACAGGAAACCTGGTGCAACCTTCCCAACGAACGGAAACGACTATTCGCACTGCTTCGCGCCACACGCGTCAACGGGGTGGTATTTATCAGTGGAGATCGTCATTGGGCTGAACTTTCGGTCTCAGACAATGCGGCGAGTTACCCGATATACGACCTCACCTCCAGCAGTTTCAACCAGCGACATCAGCGCGGCACACCGACGGCGAACCGCTACCGCGCGTTGCCCATGACCTTCCATCAGGAAAACTTTGGGGCCATACAGGTCGACTGGGACCAGCCCGACCCTTTGATCACCCTGCGCATTCACGACATGCAGGCGACGGTCCAATTGGAACAGTCTGTACCACTGAGCAAACTCCAGGTGCGTTAAGCCGCCGTCGTGAAACCACGTCCGCGGATAATCGACATTCGCACGCCCACATCAAACGCGCATCAAGAGAAATGTGTCTCATACATTCCCTCCACCGCGAAAGCGGTGCCATACTTACCCTTCCGGGGAACCGAACCAGTTGCTGAGATGACCTGACAAGGCGCGACTTGCTTCGTGTCAATAGCCTGCCGCTCTGTTCCGGACTCGCACTCAATCGCCTTGCCGAGGCACCCGAGCAGCACAGCAGCCAGCCCGCTGGTCGCAGCACATCAGTCATGCTGATCACCCGGCTTGGCGGCCCGTACCCATCGCCCACTCCTGGTAATTCTTGCCGCATCGGCCACCGTCGGTGCCGGACGTCGAAACGGCACACCCGTTTGCATACGGTCGCACGGCCTGAAAGGTCCTCGGCCCGCTGCTTGAAATCCGCTGTGTGCTACCCGATACTAACACGCCCTGGCACGCGGTGCGGGTACACCCGCAGCAACGTGAGACAAGGCCAGCCCGCGGCGCACTAGCCTGTCCTGCAACAACGACTTTACCACTGGGAGTCACGCTATGAGGAATTATCTACCCTTTGTAACTGCCACCGTTTTGCTGACCATCACTTCGGTCGCTCCTGCCGCGGATCAGGCCAAAAGTGCCCGCATGGGCAGTGGGCTCATGACCTTCGATACGGTCCCCGGCTGGGGGCTCCGTCCAGACGGCAGTTCAGCACTGGGACCGACGCATGGTGGCGTGGTAATCGATTCGAAAGGCAACATCTACACGAGCGCCAACAAAGGCGTAGTCGTTTTCTCCGAAGATGGCAAAGTCGTCCAGGAATACCTCGGCGAAAAGTACTCCAACATTCACGACATGGAAATTCGTCAGGAAGAAGGCGGCGAGTTCATTTACGGAGCGCGGAACGCCAACGCCGAAGGCATCAAGTTCAACGCGCACACCGGGGAAATCGTGCTCAACCTTCCGTTCCCGGAAAAATCAGGTCTCAACCTCAAACGCTTTAGCCCCACAGCGATTACCGTCGCACCTAACGGAGACATCTTCCTGTCCGACGGGTATGCCAGCAACCATATCTTCAAGTTCGACAAAAGCGGTAAATACCTGATGCATTTCGGTGAGAAGGGGAATGGACTGAAGCAATTCAATACTGCCCATGGCATGACACTCGACACACGCTATGATCCTCCGCGTCTGCTGGTCTGTGACCGCAATCATCAGCCCAAAGGCCGGCTGTTGCATTATAGTCTGGAAGGCAAGTTCCTTGAGGTCATTGCTACCGGCTTGGGGATGCCTACTTCAGCGGCGGTCCAAGGTGATTACGTATCGGTCCCGGACCTGCATGGCCGACTCGTGATCCTCGACAAGAGCAACACCATCATTTCGGTATTGGGTCACAATGTGGATCCCAAAACGCGTGTGAATTTCAATGTACCGCAGGCACAGTGGATCGAAGGTGTCTTCAGTGGCACACATGGATCCTATTGGGATCGCGACGGCAACCTCTACATTCAAGACTGGAACGTCTCCGGTCGCATCATGAAGCTGGTCCGCGTCAAATAGGCCCAACACCAGACATGTCAGCCCGCAGCGTGTGCGGCCACGCCGACGCTTCACTCGCTGCGTGGCGGCGCGGCTCGCTGTGCGAAAAGCCACTCCCAGACCGCTGGGTTGCGGTACGCGCGTTGCCACGCAGCAACATGGCCCGCCTGCGGGTAGACGGTAAACCTCACCTGCCGAGCACCGGCCGCCCTGAGCGATCGCACAAGCACCTCCGTCTCGCCAATCGGCACGGAACGATCCTTGCTGCCGTGAAACGTCCAGACCGGCAGATTACAGGCACGCTTCAATCCGGCCGGATCAAACTCATTCTTGATACCCATCTTTACCGGTGGCCTGTTGGCAGGAAGCCTCAGCGGATCACCGCCGCCGCAAATCGGAATCACTGCCGCCAGATAGCTCGGGTGACGGGAAATAAAACTCCAAATCCCGTATCCCCCCATACTTAGTCCCGTCACGTACAAACGGCGTCGATCGATATCGCCGCGACTCTCGATCACCTCTTCCATCAAGGCATATAGCGCGTCCACACGCCACCAGCTGTCCCGCGGGCACTGCGGTGATACGAGGACACAACCTTGCAAAGCATCCGTCGTACTCACCAATTTTGGCGGACCATGTTTCTTCACTTTTTCCAGATTCGATCCACATTCACCGTACCCGTGCAGAAACAACATCAGCGGCCACCCCGCCTGTGGCTTGTCGCCTATTGGTGTGTGCAACAGATAGTTGAGGCGGTGCCCGGCAACCGATTGGCTCATTACACCTCGCGATTCCTCCGCTTCAACCGACATTCCCCCCACTACAACAGCAAGGACCAGGCACCGCGTCACGCCAGCGAACGTATTCTTCATAAGGACCATCACATTTCGTGTGCAGGGAAATCGTACAACCGCTGCGGCTCGTCATACCACAACACGTCACTCCGTTACCATCTTCAACATTTCACACCGGGGAACCAGGGTAGCCCTGGGCCGACGGCAGCAAACGATCGGCACGCCACAGCCAACGTCGCTACAATATTCTCTAATGACTGCCTCCCACCCCGTGTCCTCGGAGTCTCGCGATGCAGCGCCGTGATTCAATCTTCCGCATGCTGGCGGGACTGTCGTCGACCGCCCTTGCCGTTACGCGAGGGGCGCCTCCTGCATTCGCCGCGAACGAAACCCGATTTCACCTTTCCCGAAAAGGTTCCGGCCGAGCCTCCGCCTACAGTGAAGCTGTCAAGACTATCACCGTCGGCGATCGGACCCATGTCACCTGGCTCGACTCACTGCCCGTCGGGTTTCGCGTGCAAATCAGGACTCTCGACCACGCCACCGGCACATGGTCTCCCGTCTACAGTCTCGGTCCAGCCCATGACAACCACGGTGGGCCAGCATTAACAGTCGACCACCAGGGTTTTCTGCACGTCATCTACTATCCACACCATCACCCCTTCCATTACCGCAGGTCGACACGTCCCAACGACGCATCTCAATGGAACAAACCCCTCACCTTTGGTGAGCGGCTGACCTACCCCACACTCCTCTGCAATGCGCAGGACACGCTTTATCTTACCGGACGTCGCAGCTATGCCAGCCAACCCTGGACGATTCAGCAATGGACGAAGCCGCGTCATTCGGATTGGCAGGCGGGACCCGAACTTCTGCGCGCGCAGTCTCCAGGGTACAGCCACTTCCAGGCTGCCATGGCATGGAGCCCCGACTCCCATCGACTTCACCTTTCCTGTCGCATCCACGAGAACGGTGGTCAACGTGAAACGGTTGGCTACCTCTACAAAGACTTAGCCGCGACGACCTGGAAACGCCTCGACGGCACCCCGGTCGTAACACCCGCGACCTCCGACACGGTCGATCCGGTCGCTGTCGGTGGACGTGCCGAAGGACAACTGAGTCACAAGTGCGGCTCGATCGCCGTACACCCAGACGGGACCCCCTACATTCTTTTCTCAGCTACCAGCGCCGACTCCTCGGAAATGTACATTGCGTCTCCCGATCGGCAGGGCGGATGGTCGCGGCGCGGCCTCGCGTCGACTGTCGAGCGCATTTGGCCCGGATTCCATATCGCCCCTGCGGCCCAAATGACATTTAACCTGCGGGGCGAGCTGTTTGTCACGGCCTGCATACGCAACGGTACTCGTGAAGATGTCGTTCGACTCCATTCACCGGACATGGGACAGACGTTTACGGGACAAGTCCTCAGCTCGGGCCTCAACCGAGAACACCATTGGTTTGCCAACCTAGAACGATCGACCGGTGCCAACATCGTTCGCGGAATACCGGGCGTACTCTTCACCGCGGGAGTCAAGGGAAGTGGAAACACTGACCTGCTCAGCAACGATGTTTACTGGTGTGGAACTCCCTGACCAGAGGCCAACGGGACGGGGAGTTCCGGTGATTTACATTCAACAGGAGCACTCAACATGACGCCTACCTGCCTGATTCTAGCCGCGCTCGCGTTTGGCCTGGAAAGACCCGGTGTCGAGTACCAGGTTTTCCAGTTCCCCCCCAACCAGATTCCGCGCATTGACGGAGATAGTGCCGACTGGTCAATGGTCCCGGATTCGTACACGATCGGTAGCAAAGAGCTACGTGACACTGTGAAAGGGCAGGGCGCCAACCACGACCCCGCCAACCTCGACGTCAAGGTCAAGGTAGGTTGGGTCAAGGGTCTCAACCAACTGTATTTCCTCTACGAGGCCCACGACAATTACTGGGACTTCGCACGCAATGATCTACACAATGATATTTTTGAAGTGGTCATTGATGGTGACCTCTCCGGCGGGCCGCTGATCCGTCAAATGCATCCGAACGAAAAACTCCGCAAACGTCTCGACACCCATTTCCGATTTCATGGCATCCATGCCCAGAACTACCACATTTTCACTCCCGCCATGGGAAAAGACTGGACGATGGTCTGGGGTTGCCAGCCTTGGATCAAAGACCTGCCCTACGCAAACTCCGCGTGCAAGTATGACTTTAAACCCGGTGACAGCGGAAAATTGACTCTCGAATTTTTTATCACTCCATTCGATCACGCCCCCGCCGACAAGACCAAAGCAATCCCCAGTCAACTGACCGAAAATAAGCTGTTTGGGATGTCATGGGCCGTCCTTGACTACGACGACCGAGAGGCGGACACCTACGCCGGATTCTGGAACTTGTCCCACAAGACAACGATGTACGGAGACGCATCTGACCTGGTCGCTTTCCGTTTGATGCCGATCGAGAAGAAACTCCGCAAACCGATTGAAGCCGACTGGGCATTTCAGGTCCTCAACGGACCAGACCGCACGGTTGCCTTTCACGACCGCTCCTATGGCAAGATCACCTCTTGGCGCTGGGATTTCGGCGATGGCCACAGTTCGCAGGAACGACATCCCATCCACCGCTACCAGGAACCAGGGGAATTCATTGTGACACTCTATGTGGAAGGCCCAGCAGGCCAGGCACGACGCGCCAAGATCTGGGATATCACGCTGCCGTGACCGGCCTTTCCAAAACCCGACCTGCACATTCGGCAATCGCACCCTACTGCCTGATCACACACCTGACTCAACCTGCGGGTTTTGTCAAGGAACAGCATTATGAACCGCACAATGCACGTATCAATGCTCGCCAACTGTATCGCCTGCGTCACCTGTCTCGCCCAGGAAACGCCGCCGCCCGCCCCGCCCCCTGCCCGAGCGCCACAGCAAATATCAGGGATCGCCGTCACGGAAATCCTGACGCGGCTCGGAGCCCGTCTTGAGCACGCCACCACCAATGCCGACCTTCGCGGCTACCGAGTGCAATTCGACCGTACCGACGTCAACGGTGATGGCAACCACGCGCGTTCGGAATATGTCGACCGGGGCCGTTACCTCACCTCACAGGCGCGGGCTGGAATCTTCCGGGCCGCAGACGCCAACCAAGACGGACTCGTCAGCCGCGCAGAATACACTCTCAACCGTATTATCACCGACGAGGCCAAAGAGATCATCGATGCCGCCGACTCAAACGGCAATCGACAGATCGAGCGCAGCGAATTCATCAGCCTGTTTTCCCGCCGGGGAATGGACCGCCGGCTGACAGAGGCCGTCTTCGCGGCCCTCGATACCAATCGCGATGGCCGACTATTGACACCCGAATATCTCCGCACCTGGGGTCGCTGGGCTCGCTCAGCCCAGCCGCCAGCCGAACAACGCATCGCCGCGAGGCGTGCCACGCTGGCCCGGCCCGCAAATGCACCAACAGCAGACTCTGCACCAAGGCGTCGGGGGCCCAGAGGCCGCCAACCGCCTCCCAACGTCGACGGCGTGTTTCGTCGGTTTGATGCCAACCGAGACGGTGCACTCGACATCGAAGAGGTCCCACCGTTCGTCCACCAGTTTGTCTTTCCCGCCGACGCCAATCGCGATGACAAGGTTACCAGGGAAGAACTTGCGGCGTTTCGCGCAGCGCGCCCAAGCCGCGGCCCGAACGCCGGCACGCGCCCACCCAGCGCTCCTCCTTCGCCCCGCCGCAGCGGCGGGCGTCCTGGCCCACCGGCCCCAGAGCAATTTATCCAACAGGCGCTGCAATTTGATCAAGATGGAGATGGACAACTTGATCGCCAGGAGCTCCTGGAATTCGCGCGTAGCCTGCGGCGCCGTGGCCAGGCGCGTTTGCGGCAAGGTCCGAGAGACGGCTCCGGCGATCGCGCGCAGCCACCAGGCGGGCGACGTCGTCCCGACCGGTCAGACGAGGATGAACCCCCACCTTGACTGGTCAGCGCGTCTCAGCAGACAGGGGGGCAGGACAAGCTGTCAAACGGGTTCGACTTGGACTCTCTCCAGAGCTTCGTGTCTCCTGACTACTGCATTCGGATTTGCGGTACGCCAACACTCCGCCCGTACGCCTGTATCAAACCAGCCGGGCTATAGCCGTATGCTAGTCTGAGTCCCTCTGTCCAGTCGACCCCTTCTTTGATCGAAACCACCCACCAGCGAAACGCATCTGGATTTGCCTTAATCAGGGAATCCGTAATTCGAGACGCCACACCATAATGCCAGCCTTCAATACGGGAGCCGAAAAACCCTGGCCCAATCAGGCTGGTCTGTTTCAACCGATCAATGGCTTTGCGCTGACGGATTTGAGGTACCCGGCTGCGCGTCACGACCATTGCCGACACCCATTCCGCAATCCCTTCGTTTAACCAAGAGGGCACGCGTGCGGAGGACATAAAACGGTGCAGATACCCATGGGTCGTCTCATGGACCAACACCTGGGCTAGATAAGTCGGATCCTGGCCACGATAGCAGGCGACCACAACATTGCCCGTCGAGGATTGATGGCAAACGCCTTGCGTACTGCGAAATTCTGCCGGATCCCGTTGCATGAACTGTTGCTCGAACCGCAGGAACGCCGCCTGCTCTACAAAGACCACAAACACGGCTTTCCCGCGCCAAATATTCTCTCCCGCCGGAACTCCAAACGCTTTGCCCAGCTCAACATTCATACTGTCAAGCTCGGTACGGTACAGTCCTACCTGGTCAGCTGGCATATCGCTAAAGAACAAAAAGAAACGGGTTTCGTAGAGCCGCATACGTAAACTGGGGAACGCTTTGGCAACCGTCTGCAGAAATGCCTTCTGCTCTTTAACGATCTCAACTGTTTCCTCCGAAGAGAGTGGTTTCCACAGTTTCTTGCCACTGGCTTTCAATCGCGTCTCCACCAGCCGTCTTTTTTCTGCAGCATCCACCAGTACAAATGCGCGCAGTGCAAGGTCCGCGGTCACATCGTAGGCCTTACCGGCGACGACCAGGCGTTTCAGGGCGTTGGGGCGATACTTGCGCGTCGTCTTACTGTCACCTTTCCGGTAAACAACGGTGCGTACCGTTTGTTTGTCTTTCCCCCGGACGATGCGCAGCAACGTCGTTTCCGAAATGCGTTTTCCCGTAGCAAGCACGATTTCGCATTCTTGCCCACCCAAGGCATCCAGATCAGCCGAACTAATTGCCGCCTCTACAGTGGTCTTCCCCCGTTCACCTGCGGCCCGCCGTTCCTGTTGAGTTGCGCCCCCAAACACGCCAGCCCCTAACAAGAATATGCTGATCCACGCGCAGCAGCCCAATCCCCAATTCACACTGACTGCACCGCGTCTAGCCGCTCTACTCATTTCACACTCCCTTACCGGTGTCTGCGAAGCCACCGCACAACGGCTCTGGCCAGATTCACCTGAGATTCCCCGCGGGTATCCCGGCGGTTACGACTCACGACGCTTCCCCTGTGATCAGCGCAGCGGCCGCCGCTTGTCCAGCGGCCCACCACGAAACACGTTAAACCCCAACAACCCAGCCACGCCGGCGCCACAGAAAATGTACCCACTGATCCGACGGGGGCCGCTAAAAACAACCACCAACCCTAACAAAAGTAGCAGCGCCGACAGTCCCAGACGCCACTTCGGCGCCGCACGTGAAATCGGCCGGCTCAGCCACGCCCGCGTCCGCAACTCCCTGCGTGCCGCTCCCCGCAGACCCAACCAACCTAACCCGGCGACCCCTGCCAACAACACAAACAGGCCACCAAAGCGGTCCAGCGGCTGGCCCGAAGACAACGCGAGGGCCGCAATGCCTCCACAGGCTACCAGGATGATCGTCATTCCCAAGCGATTCGCCTTCACGCACCACCCCTTCGTCACTTGATTTATGCCAGAATCTCGCGAACAACTTTGCCGTGAACGTCCGTCAAACGGAAATCCCGCCCCGCATGGCGGTAGGTAAGTCGCTCGTGGTCAATTCCCAGCTGGTGAAGCAGAGTCGCCTGGAAATCATGCGCTGTGACCACGTTCTCCGCCACATCATCGCCGAATTCATCACTCGCACCATACGTCATCCCTCCCTTGATTCCGCCCCCCGCAATCCACGAACTATAACATCGGGCATGGTGACCACGGCCGTCCGTCCCCGGTGCGGGTACAAAAGGTCCCCGCCCAAATTCGCTGGTCAACACCACCAGCGTCTCATCGAGCATACCACGACATTTCAAGTCAGACAGGAGACCCGCAATTGGGCGGTCGACATTCCTGGCCAATGCCGGGTATTTACTTAGATTGGCGTGCGCATCCCAGTTCTTGTCAATGCTCGTATCTCCGTCAATGAGTTCAATAAACCGGACGCCACGTTCCGCTAGCCGGCGAGCCACCAGACATTGCCAGGCAAACGACGACGTATCTCCATCCTGTAATCCATACAGTTCCCTGGTGCTTTGAGTCTCGTTATCCAAGCAAAAGGCCTCAGGTGCCGCCAGCTGCATGGCGGCCGCCGTCTCGAATGACTTCATCCGCGCCGCCAGGTTGGCATCTGCCTCTCTGCCCTGGCGGTATTGCCGGTTAAAGTACTCGAGCAGATTCAGTTCTGTCTCCTGCTGGCCGCGTGAAGCATGCCGCCGTTTAATGTTCGCAATCGGATTGCTGCCGGGCACAATTTGAGTGCCCTGGTGTAACCCTGGCAGAAAATCAGCTCCCCAATTCTGCCCGCCGCCGTACGGAATCCCTGCCGAGACCACCATGAACGACGGCAGGTTTTGATTCTCCGTGCCCAGCCCGTAACTCACCCAGGACCCCATACTGGGTCGATTGAACGTCGCCGAACCGGTGTGGATGCCAATGGTCGCTCCAAAGTGGTCTCCGTTAATATTTTTCATCGAACGAATCACGCACAGGTCGTCCGCCAGCCTCGCCATTTCCGGAAACAGGTCGCTGATCCGAATTCCGCTCTGACCTGAGGGCCGGTGCCGCCACATGGACGCCTTACAATAGCGGTTGCCCTTATCGCGGGGCTGATCGTGGTATTTACGTAACAGCGGTTTGTCATCGAATGTATCGATATGTGAAAGGCCGCCTGTCAAGAACAGGAAAATGACGCGTCGTGCCCGAGCTGGGAAATGAGGGCGTTTGGCTGCTAGCGGGTCTGGGTGGACTGCCGCCGGCGCATCCCCTGCACTTAGCTCCGACAGAACGCCCGGCAACAACAACCCACCGGCCGCCAGCGATCGGATCATGCGCCGACGCTGAGTGAGATGGTGTGACATTTCGCAAACTCCCGACGTCGTGGTCAATCAATGAAAAGAAACTCGTTACTCGCCAGCATACTCCGCACATAACCACACCACGCCTGATGCAACACTCTCTCAGGTGCCACTCCCGCCTCGCTTAACTCGACTTGCGATACTTGCAAATACTCTTCACCGCGTTGGACCTCCGCTGGCAACGGATAGCGTCCCAGAATGGTACGATAGAGCCAACCAATACGGTCACCCGTAACAGAGACAGCAACCATCATTCGAGTGGCGATCCCCGCCGCCTCATCATGCACGAACTCTGAATTCATCAAATACAGAGCCTGTAAGGTCGTCGTGGTCGCCTTGCGTTCCGCCAATTGAATATTTCCATCGGGGCCATCAAAGAGATCCAGATACGGATGCTTGTTGATCCGTTGTTGCATCATGTAGACCGAACGTTTGTTGGTTGGGAAGTTCCCCACGAACGGCTCGTGTTGGCGGTAAAAATAGGTCAGATGGTGGTCAAACGGGTGTCGCCCCCCTGGTTCCGTGTCGAGACGTCCGCTGAACGCCAACACCGAATCACGGAACTGTTCCGCATCCAGCCGCCTTCGATCAAACCGCCACAGGTACTTGTTCGCCGGGTCGATACGCCGATTCGCGAGGATATCCCTGCTATCCCGACGATACGCCTGCGATGTCATCATCAGCCGATGCATCTGTTTCACCGACCAGTTCTGATCGATGAAATACTGCGCCAGCCAGTCGAGGAGGCCCGGGTGCGTAGGGCGATCCCCGCGAACGCCAAAATCACTCGTCGAAGCAACGATTCCCTTGCCAAAATGGTAATGCCAGATCCGATTTACCATGACCCGAGACGTCAACGGGTTACCAGAATCGGCGATCCAGTTCGCCAACTGCCTGCGGCCACTCTGGCGCACCCCTGGCGCCAAGGTCGCACCACCTAGAATCTGCAAGAACCCCCGCCGCACAACCGGCCCCTGCGATTGCTTCGCTGGGCTTCCACCCTTTTGAATCGTTGCGTCGTGGGGATTCGGCCCATCAACGACCGCGTAGGCACGCTCCAAATTGGGAAACGCCTCGGCGTAGGGGCGGCGTTGTTCCCGGACGTCGAGAACGTGCTGCCACGCCTGCTCGCGTGAACGGTTCGGATCCTCGACTTTCTCGCGTTGAAAATCCCGATACCGCTCAAGCGCCGCCCGTTCTTTCTGGTCCCACTCGCGCAGCACTTTCCTGTGCTCGCCCAACAGGCTCTCCGCACCCTCTTTGCCAACCCGGTACACGAAATCTCTTCGCCAGGGCTGGTGCTCCTCTCCCGGATGGGGATATATCGAACTCTCGAATATCCCGTAAAGCGCGTAGTAATCGGCTGTAGAGATGGGATCAAACTTATGGTCGTGACACCGCGCGCAACCCACAGTCAAGCCCATGAACGTGCGTCCCACGTTGCTAATCGTATCTTCGATGGTGATATGGCGCAGGTGAAGCGGGCTTACTCCAATACGTCGCGAGATCGCCAGATATCCCGTGGCGATCACCCTGTTCCAGCGTTGCGTCTCTCCCTCAACCGCCAACAGGTCACCGGCGATCTGAGCGCGAATAAAATCGTCATATGGCGTATCACGCTGGAATGCATTAATCACATAATTGCGGTACTTGTACGCTTCCGGAATAGGAAAATCTGCTGCGTCGCCTGCCGTATCCGCGTAACGCACCAAGTCCAGCCAGTGCCGCCCCCACCGTTCACCATACGCCGGTGATGCCAGCAGCATGTCCAGCCACCGTCGCCAGGCCAGATCAGGGTCGCGCCCGTATTCCCGAACGAATGCGTCCACCTCCTCGGCAGCGGGAGGCAGCCCCACCAGATCGTAACTCGACCGCCGCGCCAGTTGGACCGGATTGGCCAGGCGGCCGGCTTGTAGACCGTGCGCTGCCAGCCGCGCATCGATGAGCTGGTCGATCGGGTGTTTCCCAGACACTGCCGAAACCTGGGGCACCTGCAGCGGTTGAAACGACCAGAAGCGACGCTGCGCATCACTGACGATATATTTCTGCGGTTTGTCCAATGGAGGCCCGTACACCGCGCCCTCCGCCACCCATTTAACCACCGTGGCGATCTCAGTATCTGTCAATGCTTTGTCTGGAGGCATCTGCAAGTCGCCACGCCGCCGAATCGCCCGGACCAGCAGGCTCGCATCAGGATCTCGCGGTACGATGACAGGACCAGACTTGCCTCCCTTGAGCGCCAGATGGTGCAAGTCCAGCCGCAATCCGCCTTTCCGCGATGTATCGTCGTGACACGAATAGCAGTGATCACGCAATATCGGTTCCACGTGACGCTGGAAATACTCCCTTCGTGACTCTGGCCAGACCGCGCCCTCAGCGATCCACCTGGCAAAGTCTTCAATCACGTGTGAAGCCAGCGGACCGGTTGGTGGCATCTGCAGGGTCGAATGCGTTCCGGAAAGCGTCTGGTAAAGCAAACTTTGTTGAGGCTTGCCCGGCACGATCGCGGAACCACGCGAACCACCAGCCAGCATCTCCTCGCGCGAATCAAGCCGCAACCCACCGCGTTCTGCGTTGCCATGGCATTTCTGACAGGTTCCCGTCAACACCGGACGAATCTTTGACTCGAAATGAAGTTCCGCCTCACCGCCGCCAACAGGCAAAGCCAGCAACCACGTGGCAAAACTAGCGTACCCCCATCGCTTCATTGGTTATTCCTCAAAGGAGCGCAACGGGCCCATTCTATGAGCACTGCACCCAGCCTCGCTTACCCACGCCGATGGTGGCCATTATCGCCAACAATGACAGGCTACCGCCGCCCACTTTCTGGTACGCTACAGAGTCACAACCTGATGCCGCATTTCCGCCTGCGCCGCCAGTACGGTTTCATCATAACACAACACCCATCCGGACAGAGAACACCCCAAATGCGCATTCACGGAGCACACATTGTTGGTATTCCCTTTGCCTTGCTGCTGGCCGCGGGAATTCCTGTCGCCAACGCCGACCGCCCTGGCCCCCCCGTAGCGAAGCACAAAAAGATCATCGGTTTTGCCGTCAACTCCGTCGAGCCAAGCTATCTACGACAACACGTCGCCGACATGGAAACGCTCCCCCTCGACGGGTTGAACATTTCGGTATACCCGGACGACTGGGGTCCCACACGAAGCGGACAGGAAGGCCTCTTCTTTGGTGGACGCCCATTCGCTCGCGATGACTTTCGCAAGGCGTTGAGGGATCTCCAGAACACCCGCTTCAAACGCTTCACTGACAATTTCATTCAGGTAGAAACCTGCGCGCGCGGATCCGCGGTCACTGGTAACACCGACGAGGGAAACCTTGACTGGTTTGACCCTCAATGGTCCGTTATCGCACGCAACGGCGCCGTCGCTGCCAGGTTAGCAAGGGATGCCGGCTTCAAGGGTCTCTTCCTCGATGTCGAACATTACGAAGGCAGCCTTGGCCCCTGGGCGGGCGCTGACATCTTTGACTACGCTGCGTCACCGAGTCGGGCTCAACATACGCTTCTGGAAACTGCGAAACAGGTCGAAACCCGCGGAGCCGAGTGGATGCATGCGGTCCAACAGGCTTACCCCACCATCACGATCATCATTATTCCAAACACAGGCTGGCATGGTCACGGGCTTGTCCAGCATTTCGTCCGCGGCATGCTGGCAACCCGCGGAAAGGCGACACTGATCGACGGTGGGTCCGGAGCGTATTCTCACATTACGCACGGGGAGATTGCCGGCCTCCGAAATGCCGCCTCCAGCACCCACGCCAGTGACCACCTGTTTGCTCCGCTGCAATACGCCTTTGGCATCTGGGTCGATCCGAACCCCAACCAGTTTGGCGGCTGGCACACGGACCCGCAGCGTTTTGAGCGAAACTACCGTAGTCCTCTAGAACTGGAACACACACTCTACAGCGCGCTGACGGTGGCGGACGACTATGTCTGGATCTATGTCTGGCATCCGGCTGTCTGGTTTAATCCCCTGGTCCGCCCCCGACCGATGCTACACCAATGCGAGCTCTGCCCTCATGCCAACGTCCCCGCACGCTATATCCAATCTTTGACGGCCTGTCGAGAATCGCATGACCTCGATTGGCGGCCCGCAGTCAGCCCCGACCGGTTCTTTTATTTTGATGACGCCATCCTGGTGGCCGGTTCAACTATTGGCGACCGCGCCGAGAACCTGCTACTTAATCCGGGCATGGAGTCCTGGGGACAAACTGCGCTGCCGCAGCCAGTTCATTGGTCCGTTGGCGGCCAAGGTCCTCTCTGGGAAAACGAACGGAACACCGTCAAGTCGGGCCGCAGTTCGCTGCGTCTCACCACCAGCCGAACCCAAGGACATGTTCTAACTGATGTACGCCTACCAGCGTCCCGGTTCGCTGGAAAGACAATTACCTTTGGCAGCTGGGTTCACTCCGGCATCAAGGATGCCGCCGGAGTCGAGATCCTCGACTTTGTCGAAACGATGCACGAAGTAAGCAGTGGAGGCGGTCATCCTGGGGATCGCCGCTGGCATTTTGTCACAGTGACGCGAACGATTCGCCCTGACGCCACAGGGCAAATCATCTTGCGCCTTTCGGCACACGTCCCCTTTATCAAAGCGCCCTCGGCACCCTCCACAGAGTAACCCACCACCCTGTTAGACCCATGTGATTCCCTGGATCAGGCAGCTCTTCGGCACCGCATCTGTGCGCCGATCTCTCTCATATCGTAAAGAAACGCGTTCGTCTCCCTGTCCAGTGAAATAGCGGTCCGCCGTCGCAACATCGAAGCGATAGAGCGAAAACCAGGCACCTGTCGCAGGGCTTTCGTAACGTGACGGGGACGCCACGACGATGTTGAAGGATGCAATCTGGTTTGCCTTGCCTTCGCCATGGCCCGATCGTACTCCCGGCCTTTCAGGTGTTTCCTGAAAATGCGCTCGTAACAGCGTGCTTTCGTACCATCCAGGGTATTTTGTATCCGCAAACAACCTGCGTGGTTTCTTTTCAACATGGTTGCCGCACGGCAAGTCGCCGGCGCACTCCGATGAACAACCAGCTGCTGCGCAGTGCGCAGTGCGATATCCCAGTCTTCTGCCGAAGTAATCTCGGGATCAAACCCACCGATCCGGTCTAGAAAGAAATCCGCCTCCCAAAACATCGTCGGATAGAGTACGGCCTTCTTCAAGGAAAGTAATCGCTGATAAAGTTCAGCAGCAGTAGCCATATCTTTTGCCCGACGACGGCGCACGACACCGTCTTCAGTCATCAGCAAGTAATCGCTGTGGACGAATTCTGAACCCGTGCGTTGGGCCGTGTCCAGCCTTGCTTGCAGGCTGCCAGGAAGCATCACGTCGTCCGAATGGCAGATCGTAATGAAGCCGGGCTTCGCAATACGCAATGCCTGCGCCACTCCATAATTAATGGCGCTACTGGAGCCACCATTACTTTTCTGGAAAACCTTCAACCTCGAATCCTGGGCCGCGATTTCCTCCACCACCTCGATACTGCGGTCGGTACTTCCATCGTCAACAACAACGTGCAGATAATCTCTATAGCTCTGGCGTCTGACCCAATACAACGTCTCTAAAAGGTAGGAAAGACGTTGATTGCCTTGCGTGCAAAAAAATGGCGTCACGACAAATACTTTAGACATTGGTACAACCGGTCGAAAGCAACGTGCTAGCTAGCTTCCTGCCAGGCCCCCTCGATCACAACGGCCACCTCTCGCGTTCTTACGCACACGCCTTCGTTTGCTGCCAGCATGACTGGCTCGCGAAGCCTTCATCCAGCAGCTGGCGAGTCCTGGAATCAAACGTCAAATCAAGCGTCTGCCAGCTACCCGCATTTCCTGGCACCCCGCGCCGCTCCGGTAGGGCTTTCCAATTCGTGGAAACCTGATGACAGTGGATAAATCCAACGTCCGCCCTTCGCAACATCCGTTTAAATGGCAAACCTGTCACCCGATGCACATCCCAACTGAAATTACGCAGACGGCCCTGCGGAACGATGCAATATTTGAAGGGGCACGCTCTGCTTTGCTCCCACCGGTGGTCATGGGAAATATGCCGCGAACGCGCTGCCGAATCGGCGTTCGGATAACGCCATTCGCCGGAAAATACCGACAACCCGAGATAGCTGTTGACCGCCTTGTCGAAGACACTCCCCTGTCGCGCCCAGACAAGTTCGTCAATGTCTGCATTCAATACCGCCCGCGCCCGCCCCAGGATTCTAAGCCGCGCAATGTTCATCAACGCGGTCTGAAGAAACTTGGCACGACTCGAGTTCCTCGTCGTTTTGCGCCCATAACGCAGCGGCACTGAGATGATCGCAAAGTCGGCGAGTCCCACGCCGTTTAACGCGTCCTCCAGCGTACTCAGTGGATATTCTGTGGAACCGTTATCGAAGAGAACCATGGCTTCAAGCCCATGCTTCTTTCGATTAAAGATAGCGTAATCGCGAATCCACTCCGGGCGACTATTCCGGGTCATGGTAAAGTGGGTATTCAGACAGGCAAAGCGATCTGTTTCATCCGGACTCACGGGGGTCGCAACTTCAAAACCTGGCCCGTTTACTGAGATCTCCACAGGGCACACTCGACTAAGTAACTCGAGAATGTCGTAACGCTGGTAAGAACGCCGTTTGGCAATCATGGTAATCCGCCCGTCAAGCCTGAACACCGCCTTTCTGAGCAGCGGCGCAAAGTTCAACAGTTTCGGGCAAACCAGATACACTCGCCCATCGCGCCAGAAAGCGTCATACCAAAGGGTCGTTCGATCATAAGCCGCGGCATAACTTGAGCCCTCTACGGACGGATCGGCGACAAAATTACGACGCACTTCCGTTCCGCCTAAATCAGCCGTGGACAGCGAAATTCGATGTGACATATTCAGCTCCCGTTGGCTGCGGATACTACAGAGATACGCGGCACGTTTCCATATCGAATCCCTCTCCTGCCAAGGGGTTGACCACAGGCTCTTGATGAGGCTAGACCGCCTTGCTCAAAATCCCCGTTCACCAGCCAGCTCTGGCGACGCCTACAGCTCTGACAGCACGGAACCAGCATTGCACAAGCGCGTGGCACCGCCAGAGGGTGCCTACAAACGGTTCTCGCCCTTACCGTTGGCCCACGCCACAACAGGTGCCGGGTCCTGCGACCAGACGCAGGGCGAGATCGCAATCGCCATTTGAAACTCTGATTTGGCAGCTGCTGCAGGCCCCGCTTTCGGTTCAGACGGATAATGCCTCTTCCGGCCGCGATCGTCATTGAGGAATGATGACCCTTTTTTTGGGTGGGGGTGTGGTTGAGCCCGACCCCGAGCAAGGTAGAATCAGAGTGTGCGTGACCGACACGCGATCCTTTGTCGAACGATCGCGTGACACGCACCCAACAAGATTGGTGCTTGGAGCCTTAGACGAGGGAATTCACCGATGCAGTGGAGCAAACCGTCCTACGTTGAAATCGGGCTAAGTGGTGAGGTGACCGCCTACGCCAATACCGATTCGACGCACCAACCCGCTTCCGATTCAGCTGGGACCACTCGGCCTCACGGTGATCTCCAAAATCCGGAATGATAGTCCAGATTCTGGGCAGCGGTGCTGGTGGTGGTGTGCCGCAATGGAATTGCCACTGTGTCAATTGCGCGGCCGCTCGCCAAATAGATGGTCGCGTCATTCCCCGTACGCAATCGTCGGCGGCGATCTCCGCCGATGGTGTCAACTGGTTCTTGCTCAATGTCTCAGCGGATGTACGCGCGCAAATCAACGCGAGCGAAAATCTTTGGCCACCCGCGGACCAACCACGGGGAACTGCAATCGCTGGATGCCTGTTGACCGACGCCGAGATAGACCACACCAGTGGCCTGCTGCAATTGCGTGAAGGATGTCGCTTTCCGATCTACAGCACGGCCCTAGTGCGTCAATGGCTGGAGCACGACCTGCCCTTCGTGCCAGTGCTCCAGCATTTCGCCCCCCGCGACTGGACCAGCTTCAATCCTGACGCAGCTACGGAACTAACACTTCCCGATGGTCAACCGAGTGGATTGGAGGTTACGTTGCTGCAGGTCGGAGAAGATGTTCCGCGTTACGTGCAGCAGCACGACACGTCCCAACAAGGTTCCATCGTTGCCCTGGCAATTCGAAAACAGGAGTCCAACCACACCGTCATCTATGCGCCCGGTGTCGCCAGTTTGACCAGCGAGTTGCGCGCGGCCGCCGATTCGGCCGACATGATTCTCATCGATGGCACCTTCTGGTCCGATGACGAACCGCAGACCACAGGTATTCGCGCTACCACCGCGCGGCAGATGGGACATCTACCGGTGAGTGGACCGGAGGGAACGCTCGCTTGGCTTGCGAGCCAACCCGCAGCACATCGGATCTACGTTCATATCAACAATACCAACCCCATGCTCGTTGAAGATGGTCCCGAACGCCAACAGGTCAACGCGTGCGGGGTCCATGTCGCCCAGGATGGTGATCAGTTTTCTCTGTCACCCGACGCGACCACCGAACAGCAGGACGGACCAACATGAACAACTGGACCAGCGACGAATTCGCGCAACGGCTCCGCGATGTGGGCACCGCGGCCTATCATGACCAGCACCCTTTCCACCGGCGGATGAATTCCGGCGAACTCAGCCGTGAACAGATACAACTTTGGGTAGCGAATCGCTTCTACTACCAGAAAAATCTCCCCATCAAAGACGCCATCCTGATTTCCCGCTGCCCAATCCGGGAAATTCGACAGGTCTGGATTCAGCGAATCCTGGACCACGACGGATATGGCGGTGACCCGGGCGGCATCGAGAAATGGCTTAAACTGGCTGAAGCAACGGGCCTCGCTCAAGCAGATCTCGAGTCCGACCGCCTCCTCCTGCCGGGTGTCCGTTTCGCCGTCGACGCGTATGTACAACTGGTGGCGACCCGTTCCTGGATCGAAGGTGTCGCGTCATCCCTGACCGAACTATTCGCACCCAACCTGATGGCCGCACGCCTGGAGGCATTTGAACGACATTACCCCTGGATTGAACGAGATGCCCTGGCCTATTTTCGTGCGCGACTTTCCCAGGCACCGCGAGACAGCGACCACGGCATGTCCCTGGTTCTTGAGCACTGCCAAACTCGGCTGCTACAGGAGGCCGCCATTGACGCTCTCCAAACCAAGTGCCAGATCCTGTGGGCCCAACTCGACGCGATGGACAACCACGACCCCACTGACACCAGCACGCCATGACTGGCAAATCTCCCGCCGAGCGGCCACAACTTGCGCCCCACGTCCGCTACCAATGGGATCCCGTACGTGCGCAACACCATTTACTTTTCCCGGAAGGCGTACTCGTCCTCAATCACACCAGCGCCGCCATCATTCAACGTTGCGACGGGCGGGCCATTACCTCGCTAATTGACGAACTGACGGCAGCGTTTCCCGGCGCCACCTTAACCGGCGATGTGCATGACTTTTTAGAGGAGATGATGCGCCGTGGATTCGTCCGTGACACCTCCCGCGGCGTCTGACGCGCCGTATTGCCTGATCGCCGAATTGACCTACCGGTGCCCCCTGCGGTGTCCTTACTGCAGCAACCCGCTTGACCTCGCTGCTTTGAAACACGAGCTGGACACCGAAGACTGGCAACGACTGCTAAGAGAGGCAGCAGCACTCGGGGTAGTGCAAGTTCACTTCACGGGCGGTGAGCCCCTGGTCCGACGCGACCTCTGCGAATTGATCCGAACCGCGCGCAAGGCCCGTCTCTATTCGCACTTGATCACAGCAGGTGTCAATTTATCCGAGGGGCGGCTTGCTGAACTACGCGACGCCGGACTCGACGCCATCCAAATCAGTCTCCAGGACAGCCTCTCCTCCAGCAATGACTGGCTCGCCGGCCTGCCGTCGTTTCAGAAAAAGGAAGCCGCGTTTCGAGCAGCCAAACAAATTGGTTTTCCGGTGACGCTGAACGTCGTTGTCCACCGGCACAATATTGAACGGATTCCCGAGATGCTCGCCCTGGCGGCCGAATGGCAAGCGGATCGCGTGGAAATCGCCCACGTACAATATGTCGGCTGGGCACACCTAAATTATCAGGCGTTGCTCCCGAGCCTGGCCCAATTGAGGCAGGCCGAAACGGCAGTCGCCAGGGCCCGAACCACGCTGCCTTCGCAGATCCAGCTCTTGCATGTCCTGCCTGATCACTACCAGGACGTTCCGAAAGCCTGCATGAACGGATGGGGCCGCGTCTACCTTACGGTCAACCCGGACGGCACCATTCTGCCCTGCCAGGCCGCGCGGTGTATTCCCGACATGGAGTTTCCCAACGCCCGCCATAATTCAGTAAGCGACGCCTGGACTTCCCCAGCCTTCGGACGTTTCCGTGGAAACGAATGGATGCCGGAACCATGTCGGAGTTGCGATCGCCGGGACATTGACTTTGGAGGGTGTCGTTGCCAGGCCTTTCTNATCACCGGGGACCCACTGGCAACCGATCCTGTCTGCCACCTCTCACCCGACCGACCTCGGCTCGACGCCGCCGTCGAGCGGNCAAACCAGGAACCGCGGCCACTGGTTTTNCGTAGCATGTCGCCTTGATCGNCACCGTCNTTCCAGAGACAGGCGAANCGTTGCGGGCCCCTCTGGGTTACCAATGCAGCGCCGCANACACGCAAATAGGCCCTCANATTGATTNNCAACCGCTTATGCGTTTCAATNAAGTGAGTTTGATGGTGTTGAGATAAGGCGTCCCGTATTGCGTCGCCGTCCAGATGGCCCCAAGCACCCGGAAGGGAGACCATGTTTCGACCACTCCAACTCGCCGGAACGTACCTGTTGCTGTTGGGCACAACCGTCTCAACTCACGTTGGCGCGCAGAATTCCAGCACCGCGACTACCGAGCGCGAGGCAAACTCGCCCAAGACAAAACCGACCACCCCGAATCCACACACGAGTCCCTCCGATGTGAATCAGGGACGTAATTTCTTCCGCGTCTATTGCGCTCGTTGCCATGGCCTCAATGCCCGCGGCGCCAAAGGACCCGACCTCACAGACGGAGTATTCCGCCACGCACGGACCGACGACGAGCTCTACAGGGTGATCACCAATGGCATCCCCGGTACCGACATGGCTGGCTTCGGCGATGGTAGCGAGACCACCGCCGTCCTCTCCTGGCAAATGGTCGCGTACATCCGTGCCGAAGAAAACAAGCGCGGCAAAACTGCTGGAAAACATCCCACCGGCGACCTTGCTCGCGGCCGCGTACTGTTCAAGAAACACAAATGCGTCAGCTGCCACTGGACCGGCTCCGCAGGGGGCCGACGCGGCACGGACTTGTCTCGCCTGGCAGCAGGCCCCGATTACATCCGCAAGTCATTAACCGACCCGGATGCACAAATTGCGGGCAATTACCAACTGGTCCAACTCATCATGGAAAATGGCCAGGTCTACAGTGGCCGACGCCTTTATGAGAATACCTACTTTATCCTCATCATGGATGAACACGAGAACCTCCGGACGATCTCCAAGCGACGTATCGAACAATTGAACCGGCCGCATAAGTCGCTTATGCCCAGTTTCCGAAAATTCCTGAACTCCGCGGAGGTGGAGGATCTCACCACCTATCTCCTTTCCCTTCGAAAGAAGCCGTCGAAATGAATCACCAAAACCGCCTTTTGATCCTTTTCGTTAGCCTGCTGTCATCCGGCCTCACTCTCGCGCAGATGCCTCAGGGCAAAACCACCACCGTGCGCGGCACCAGACACACGGGCGTTACCTACCAGCAGCTTCTTGCTGCATCCACAAACGCCGGCAATTGGATGACCTACTCTGGGCAATACAATGGTCAACGCTTCAGTCGGCTAGACCAGGTAAACGATGACAACGCGCACCAACTGCGTCTTAAATGGGTGCGACAAATCCAAACCAGAACCGCGTTTGAAACGACCCCTCTGGTGGTCGACGGCGTGATGTTTCTGACGTTACCGGAAAACAAAGTCTGGGCAGTCGATGCAGCAACAGGTCTGCCGTACTGGAAGTATGACCACGGTCTGCCAGGCCAACTGGCCGTCTGCTGTGGTAAGGTCAATCGCGGACTGGCGATCCTCGGTGACACACTCTACATGGGCACGCTTGACGCCAAACTCGTCGCCCTGGATTCCAAAAGCGGTAATGTCCGCTGGATCCAAACGGTCGCCGACTCCAAGAAGGGCTACAGTATTACCGGCGCTCCCCTGATCGTGAAAGACATGGTGATCACGGGAATTGCCGGTGGGGAATATGGGATCCGCGGTTTCCTGGATGCGTACGACGCCCGCACAGGAAAGAGACTATGGAGACGGCACACCATTCCCGGTCCGGGTGAACCCGGGCACGACACCTGGGAAGGAGATTCCTGGAAAATTGGTGGTTCTCCAACCTGGATGACCGGGGCCTTTGACCCGGCGTTGAATCTACTCTACTGGGGAGTGGGCAATCCAGGCCCAGATTGGAATGGCGAAGTTCGCAAAGGGGACAACCTCTATTCCGATTGTGTTCTGGCAATCGACGCCGACACCGGGAAGATCAAATGGCATTTCCAATTCACACCACACGACGTCCACGATTGGGATGCGTGCCAGATTCCGATTCTTGTCGATCGCGAATACGGGGGAAAACAGCGCAAATTGCTGCTGTGGGCGAACCGTAATGCCTTCTACTATGTCCTGGACCGGGAAACGGGTCAGTTTCTTAGTGCCACCCAATTTGCCAAGCAGACCTGGGCTGCGGAAATAGATCCGCAAGGTCGTCCGATCCGGGTTCCCGGCAAGCTGCCCACCAAAGACGGCGTCCTGGTATGGCCCGACGTCAGCGGAGCCGCCAACTGGCATTCCCCCACGTACAGCCCGCAGACGGGGCTGTATTACCAGATGGCGTTTGACGGTGCTGCGACCTACTATCTGGACGAGGAAGCGGAATATGTGCCGGGCAAACTGTTCCTGGGAGGTTTCGGTATTCCTAACGAATACGAAGAGTTCCCCAAGTCAGAATATGTCAGCGCTGTCCGCGCGCTCGACGCACTCACCGGTAAACGGATCTGGCAGTACAAAGTCCAGACAAAATCGATGTCCGGCTTGATTTCCACCGCCGGAAATCTTGTCTTTGGCGGTGCGCCATTCGGAAGCTTCTTCGCACTCAACGCGAAGACCGGTGAAGAGCTCTGGACGATCGACCTCGGAGGTCGGGTCCACGCCGCACCGATTACTTTTATGGCAGACGGCAAGCAGTACATTACCATCGCCGCCGGCGCCGCACTCTTTACGTTTGGGCTTTGAGTTGCACTATTTCGTCGTTACTGTCTGCCGCGCCATCTGCCGCGAGCCACCGTCGCTACGGCAGATAAGGTATACTGAGTGCCCCACCCCACTGACCTCGACAGATCCACAGGTCAGATTCCTAGACGGAGTATTCGACCGGTGCAATTCGAAGAACGCGAGATTCTCGGTCGCTACAAATTGGTTGAAGAACTCGGGACAGGGGGAATGGGCACGGTCTACCGCGCCCGCGACACCACTCTCCAACGCGATGTGGCCATCAAAGTCCTTAACGACGACTCCACCAACGATCCCGCCAGCCTCGAACGCTTCAAGCGGGAAGCCAAGGCGGTGGCCGGGCTTTCACATCCCAATGTGATCTCCCTCTTTGACTTTACCGAGGCTGAGGGGGTTCACTATGCCGTGATGGAGTTCGCGCGTGGAAACACGCTCGACGATCACCTCGCCAACGGGCCCATCTCCCGGAACGACGCTGTCGAGTTGGCAACCGGAATGGCACGCGGACTGGCCGCGGCACATCGCGCCGGTATCGTGCACCGCGACATCAAACCGAGCAACGTGTTTCTCACCGAGGACAACGACGTCAAGCTACTCGACTTCGGACTCGCGACCTCCCGCCAGTCGCTGGAACTGAGCGATGAAACTATGAGTGCGGTCGATCTTCAGACCAAAGTTGGCACCATCATGGGGACCGTCGGTTACATGTCACCCGAACAGGTTCGCGGGGCACCTTCCGACAAACGCAGTGATATTTTTTCCTTTGGCGCTGTACTCTACGAAATGCTCACGGGCCAACGCGCTTTCAAACGCAACAGTACGATCGAAACGATGAGCGCGATCCTCAACGACCGCGTTCCCGAAATCACACTGGACGCCCTGCCGAGTGATGACCCCCTGCTATCTGTCACCCAGAAATGCCTGGAAAAGTCCGCCGACGAGCGCTACCAGGATTTCTCTGAAGTGATGGACGCACTCAACACCTCCAACCCGACACCAGGGGCGGACACTCGTGCGCCGAGGCCAGTCAAATGGCTCATGGTGGCGGCCGCGCTGGCCCTGCTGGTGGCATTGGCAATCGTTTTCGGGCGCTCATCCGATTCAACGCCATCAGGTGAAGCAACGCCTCCGACCGACAGCGACGCTGCAAAAGGTGGCCTCACCCCGAAATCCGCTGCTGTGAATGAAGCTACAGCTCGGCGGACGTTGCTTCCCCAGCTGGTACAACTCGCGGCCCGCGGACGTCACTCTGAGGCGTACCAGATCGCGATACAGATTCAGCCTTTCTTGAAAGACGACCTCCTTTTCCAGGATGCCTGGCAGAAAATCACTCAGGAACACAGTCTGACCACCGATCCCCCGGGGGCAACCGTGTTCTATGGAGAGTACGGCGCCGACGTTACGACTTTCCTGGAACTAGGCGCCACCCCAATAACAGACGTCCGTCTGCCGACCACACCTAAAAGCTTCCTGATCAAAAAGGAGGGATATCACGATGCAATCTTAACCACCGACAGCAACCATTATTTCAAGCAGGTTAAGGCACATCGGGTACTCAACAAGATCGGTAGCATTCCCGAAGGGATGATTCACGTCACTGAGGGAACCGCTTTCCCATTTACGGGAATGACGTTTGCCGTCACATCCCGTCCCGTCGGTGCTTTCCTGATGGACCGCTACGAAGTCACCAACGGCGAGTACCAGGCATTTGTCGACAGCGGAGCCTATCAGGACGAAAACTTATGGACCGATACGTTCCTGCAAAACGGCCGTGAACTCACTGTCGTTGAGGCATTAAAACTACTAGTGGACTCCACCGGACGGCCAGGACCGTCCACCTGGAAAGTCGGGCGGTTCCCGCGTGGCGAGGAAAACCACCCGGTCCAGGGCGTTAGCTGGTACGAAGCTCGGGCGTATGCCCGCTACGTCGGCAAAGAACTACCCACCGTCTACCATTGCTCGCGTGCCAATCCCAGCATCATGGGCGTGAACGTTATGACCCGAATGATTTCGCTCAGCAATATCAATACGGGCGAGTACGTAGAGGTGGGCAGTAATCGAGGCGTCTCTCCCTTCGGCATCCACGACCTTTGCGGTAACGTCTCCGAGTGGGTCTCCAACGCGGTCGGAACCCAGCGTATGTCTTTGGGGGGCTCGGCCGAGCAGCAAGCCTATTTCTTCAACCTTGCAAACCCCGTGGAACCACTCGACCGCTCACGCCATCACGGCTTTCGCTGCGTGAAATTCCTCTCTCCACCGACCGAGGATCTGCTTGCCGATGTCGCACTGCAGTACCGCGACTACTCGGATGCCACCCCGGTTTCCGACGAGGTATTTGCCGCCTACCGCAACCAATTCCAGTACGACGCCACACCGCTCAATCCAGAATTAATCTACCGTCGCGACGAACCGCAGCTCGAGTACGTCAAAGAGCGAGTGGAAATTGATGCCACCTACGGCGATGAACGGATCATCCTGCACATCCATCTACCCATCAATGCCCGTCCGCCCTTCCAAACACTCATCTACTTCCACCACGCGGGGTCGATTAATCCCAGCCCTAGTGAAGGGAACGCGAATGGCGCGGATACTTTTTCCTTTGTCACGCAAAGTGGAAGAGCCTTTGTGGAACCCGTCCTCAAAGGCCAGTGGGAACGGAATGGTGGTCTGAAGAGCTGGTCGCCAAACACTTCCCAACGATACGCCGAGTTCCTGGTGAAGTGGATCCAGGATTACCGTCGTACTATCGATTACCTCACGACACGCGACGATATTGACGCGGGCCGCATCGGACACATCGGTGACAGTTGGGGCAGTTTCAACTTTCCCATCATCGGCGCTGTCGAACCCCGCATCAAACTTGGGCTCTGTTACGTCGGCGGGCTCGCCATGGCGCCGGCACGTCCCGAAGTCGATCAAATCAGCTATGTCCATCGCGTCACACAACCGACGCTCTGGCTCGTTGGAGAATACGACCAGATCTTTCCTTTGGAACGGTCGTCACGCCCCGCCTTTGAGTTGCTGGGCACACCCAACGACAAGAAAAAGTTGGTTGTCTATAGCTCCGGCCACACGCTCCCGCCCAACGAGGTGATTCGCGAGTCCCTCGATTGGCTCGACCAGTATTTCGGGCCACCAGGCCCATAACTTCGCATTTACAAGAGCATTTGGCGTGTTGTTCAACTCCACAGTCTTTATCGGCTTCTTCGCTGTGGTCGTGGGGCTCCACTACCTGCCGTTGGCCTGGCGGATCAAGAAACTCCACCTGCTGTTGGCAAGCTACCTTTTCTATGCCGCCTGGAATCCGTTCTTTATTTCACTGCTCTGGGTATCGACGGTAGTCGACTGGCTGGCCGCGGGCGCGATGGCTCGCGAAGAAAGGCCAGGACGGCGCCGCGTGCTGCTTGGACTCAGCCTGACGGCCAACCTCGGAATGCTTGGGTATTTCAAGTACGGCAGCCTGTTAACCGGAGCCTTTGTCACGATTCTGCAACAGTTCGGGATAACGTACACCGCACCCACACTTGATATCATTCTCCCCGTTGGCATCTCGTTCTATACCTTCCAGACACTCTCCTACACCATCGACGTGTACCTTAAACGGAGCGATCCAGAGCGATCATTTCTTGATTTCGCACTGTTTGTCACTTTCTTTCCACAACTGGTCGCTGGCCCGATTGTGCGTCCTTACCAATTGATACCGCAATTCCGGGAACCGCGCACCGCCACAGGCAGCCAATTCGCTTGGGGCCTTTTCCTTTTTACCTGGGGCCTGTTCCAGAAAAGTGTGCTCGCCGACGGCATTCTGTCGATGGTCGCCAACGACACTTTCAATGCTCCGGCAGCGATAGCTGCTCTGGATGCCTGGGTGGGAGTACTAGCATTTTCCGGTCAGATCTTCTTCGATTTCGCTGGCTACTCCCTTTGTGCTATCGGCATCGCGTTGTGCCTGGGTTTTTCGATCCCCAACAACTTCAAGTCGCCCTACGCGGCTGTTGGTTTCTCCAACTTCTGGCAGCGCTGGGACATTTCGCTTTCTGGTTGGTTGCGTGACTACCTCTATATCCCACTCGGCGGCAACCGTAAGGGGCGCCGCCGAACGTATATCAACTTGATGCTCACGATGCTGCTCGGTGGTCTGTGGCATGGCGCCGACTGGCGATTTCTGGTATGGGGAGGCGTACACGGTCTATATCTGGTAGTCGAACGGCTCCTGGGTAAGACGCTGCCCACCTCCACACTCTGGGCCAACCCGCTCTTCACCGGCCTGGCGCGACTCGCCACATTCCTCTGCGTGTCGCTCACCTGGGTCTTCTTCGCAGCGCAGTCCTGGTACAAATGCCAGCGTATGTTCCTTTCCTTGCTGGGCCTCCACAACGCCCCCATCCTCGTCGTCTCAACTTGTTACATCATGCTCACGCTGCTGCTTGTTGCTGGCACACTGATGGTCGCGTGACCGTGAAATTGAAACCATCGTATCTGGCATGCCCACATGGATCATCATGGTCAGTTGGACAACCCTGCTCTACCTGATCGTCATGACTGGTGGCAGTTCCAGTGCCTTTATCTACTTTCAGTTTTGACATAACCATGCAGACCCGTCGGCTCCCTTCCACAACTGGAGTTTTTGCGCGTATTGTTGCTCACCGCGTGCGCGACCATCGCAGTATTTGTATTCAGTGAGACCAGGGCCAGGCACCTCGGTTACGAACCGACCCACCCCTGGCTGCCGGGTATGTGGACTCGCCTGCGTTTCCAACTGGAAACGCTTCCAGATGATCACACTGTGCTACTGGGCGCATCACGCATCCCGTTTGGCATTCATCTCGACAACTGGGAATCCAGAACTGGCACTCGTCCCTTGATTCTCGCCTGGCCGGGCGCTCCATTTGGCCCGCTGCTCACTGACCGCGCACAGCACACGACTTTTTACGTGGAACCGCGATCTGTAATATCGCGCCCAGCTTCGTCTTCACCTCTGAGACAACTCCACGTGTCGCCGCGTCCTGCCTGATGGTCCCCGGCCTCGAAAGTACACGCATTTCCGCGGCCTACAAGGGGCGGCCAGCCG
>PBOG01000069.1 GCA_002724245.1 Planctomycetaceae bacterium | reverse complement strand
AAACGCGCAACGCCCGCGATCTGGCCAGAGGCCCACGGGCGTTAACAGGTTAACTCAATAGTTTCGCTGAGAATTCTAGAGCTCCCCCGCTTGGGCTCGAACCAAGGACCTAGCGGTTAACAGCCGCTCGCTCTACCAACTGAGCTACAGGGGAAGATTTTTACCCGCCTCACCAGGCGAGAGGGGTATCCTATTGGATCGGCCACAACCCCGCAAGGTATCCTTCGGTTACGTTGAAAAACCACGAACTCTCGTCGATACTAAAGGACGCTGCGGCCCGTGCCCGGCTGTTTACCGGAATCTCGCTTTCAGGCAGGAATTTTGACATGTCGCGTCGGCCGCCCGCTTCCCTAGCGCTGTTGGCTGTGACTACGTTAAGCGGACTCGTTGCCGCCCCCTTGGCAGCCAACGAGCCGCCGGTCACGTTTTGCCGCGACGTCATGGCCGTCCTCTCCAAAGCAGGCTGCAACGCGGGCAACTGCCACGGCAACCAGAACGGCAAAGGTGGATTCAAGCTGTCGCTCCGCGGACAGCACCCCACGGAAGACTACGCCAGTCTGGTGCGACAACATGGCGGCCGACGGGTAGACCTTCTGACGCCCGAAGCCAGCCTGATCCTGCGGAAAGCGACCGGCCAGGTAGCCCACCTCGGAGGCACCCGGTTTCGCCCAGACGACCTGGAATACCACATCTTACGGCACTGGCTGGCCGCCGGCGCGCCGCCCCCTGCTCATCATCCCCGCCAACTCGTATCGCTGCAAGTTTCCCCTGCAGAAGCCGTCACGTTTGGCGCCGCTCCCAACCTGCAGCTGCGCGTCATCGCCCAATTCGCTGACGAGCCACCGCGCGACGTGACACGACTGGCCTGTTACGAAACCTCCAACCTGCTGGCAACCGTAGAAATTGCTGGCCGTGTCGTGCGTCAACGTTACGGACAGACGACCGTAATCGTCCGCTATCTGGACCGCCAGGTCGCCGTGCCGGTAGCACTCATGGCGGACCGACCATCACCGACTTACCAACCAGGAGTGGGACACAATCGGCTGGACGAACTCGCGCTGGCCAAACTGCAGCGACTGCGCATCAAACCTTCGCCACCAGCCAGCGATTCCGCACTGCTGCGCCGCACATGCCTCGATGTGTTGGGCGTCCTGCCCACCAGCGCTGAGGCGCGCTCCTTCAGTCGCGAACCACGTCCAGACAAACATGCCCGTCTGGTCGATCGGCTCTTGGCGCGACCCGAGTTTGCAGACTTCTGGGCACTCAAATGGTCCGATGTCTTGCGGAATGAAGAAAAGGTACTCGACGCGCGCGGCGTCGACGTCTTCCACGACTGGATTCGCGGGCAGATCGCAGCAGGCCTTCCCTGGGACGAATTTGTCCGGACACTGCTGCGAGCCGAAGGAAGCACCTACGAAAACCCACCCGCCAACTACTGGCGTGCCAACCGCACGCCGGCGGTCCGTGCCGAAACAACTGCAAGACTGTTCCTGGGAACGCGCCTCCAATGCGCCCAGTGCCATAACCACCCCTTTGACCGCTGGACTCAGGATGACTACTACTCCTGGGCCGCAGTGTTTGCGCTCGTCGATTACGAGATCGTCAACAACAAACGCACCGACAAATTCGACAAGAATGAATTCAAAGGAGAACAGCGGGTCGTGATCAACGGCAACCTGGGCATCACCGACCCGCGCAGCGGGCGGTTTGCCACACCACAACTACTGGGTGCCGAAGCCTTGGGCCCGGGTTCCCATTACGACCGCCTCACGCCCCTGGCCGTGTGGCTCACGGGACCCGACAACCGGCAGTTCGCGCGCGCCCAGGCAAATTTTGTCTGGTACCACTTGCTGGGGCGAGGCCTGGTGGAACCGATTGATGACTTCAGGCTGACAAATCCTGCCAGCAATCCCCCCCTGCTGGAAGCGCTGGCCAGCCAGTTTATCCACAGCGCATTCGACCTGCGGTCCCTCGTCCGACGGATCCTGGCATCCGCGATCTACCAGCGATCCGCGCAACCCACTGACAGCAACCGCGAAGACGGCATCCATTTTTCGCGCGCCGAAATCAAACGGCTGCCGGCCGAGGTCTTGCTCGATGCACAAACGCAAGTACTGGGTGCGCCCGCCACATTCGTCGGATACCCCTCAGGCATTCGCGCCGTACAAATCCCTGGTGTCCGCCGACTCCGTCGCCGGGATACCCGGCCGGCCAACGGAGACCGCTTCCTGAAGACGTTCGGCAAACCAGAGCGACTGCTGGCCTGCGAATGTGAGCGTTCCAATGAAACCACACTCAAACAGGCCCTGGTCTTGATCGGCGGCGCAGGGCTGCACGACCGGCTGCGTCACCGGGACAACGCGTTGACGCATCTACTCGAACAACACCCCGAGGACCAGACACTCGTCGAGGAACTCTACTGGCGCACTTTAAACCGCGCCCCCGACCGCGTAGAACGTGAAGGCGCCGTATCCCTGCTCGGCGAGGCCCAGCGTCTAGCCAGCCTGCCGATGGAACGACCGGTCGAACCCGGCACCAATAGCCAGCTGCGTCGTCGACGCGCCCGCCGTGAGGCGCTCGAAGATATCTGCTGGGCACTGCTCAATGCCAAAGAGTTTCTCTTCCGGCACTAGGCGTTGGATTCAAGCCACCGCCCGACTGCTGGCGGCAAAAAACTCGGTCACTCCGGTGACCACAGCGTGCTGCTCCGCCTCACTCAATTCTGGGAAGACAGGCAGGCTCAGCACCTCTGCTGCGGCGGTCTCGGTGTGCGGCAAACTCCCTGGACCGTACCCCAGATCCGCAAAACAGACCTGCTGGTGCAATGGCACCGGGTAATACACCTCGGTACCGATCCGCCGCTCCTGTAAGAAACTCCGCAGCGCGTCACGCCGCCCACCTGGCACCCGTACCGTAAACTGGTTCCAGACGTGAAAACCGCTGGCATCCTCTTCAGGTAACACCAGCTGTGTCGCATCAACCGCCGCGGCAAACCAGTCGCGGTACCGCGCCGCATTGGCCCGACGGCGATCGGTCAGCCGATCGAGCTGACCCTCTTTGACATTCAGCACGGCCGCCTGCAACGTATCAAGTCGGCTATTAATCCCCACATGGCTATGGTAGTAGCGGGGTTGCATGCCATGCGCCGCCAACAAACGCAAACGCTCGGCAGTCGCCTCATCCCCAGTCGTCAACATCCCGCCGTCCCCGAACCCACCAAGGTTCTTGGTCGGGTAAAAACTGAAACAACCGATGTCTCCCCAGGCTCCAGCAGCGCGGTCCCGATGGACTGCTGCGATCGCCTGGGCTGCATCCTCCACCACCAGAATTTGATGGCGCTGGGCAATCTCCACAATGGCTTGCATCTCGGCGCAGCGACCAAACAGATGAACCGGAATCACGGCACGAGTGCGCGCAGTGATCGCCGCTTCCACCAATGCGGGGGAGAGGTTATAGGTGACCGGATCAATGTCGACGAAGATGGGCTGCGCACCCAATCGCCATACGGCACCCGCCGTGGCAAAAAAAGTGAAGCTGGGAAGGATCACCTCATCGCCTGGCCCGATTTCATGGGCCATCAGCGCCAGCAACAACGCATCAGATCCCGAGGCGCACGATATCGCGTGCGGCACGCCACAACGCGCAGCGAGCGCGGCCTCAAGCTTGCGTACTTCGTCGCCGTGAAGAAAACATCCCTGGTCACAAACACGCGCCATCGCCTGCTGGATTTCGTCTCGAACCAACCGGTTCTCCCGATTGATATCTAACAGCGGGACAGCCGGGGGATCTTCCGCTACATTCCTCATGCTGGCCAAGCCTCCTTGCTTTTGCCATATCAAGGCGGGCAGCATAAGTCCGACTGGTCAGCGGGTCAAGACGAAACTGGGCAGCCCCGCCGGACCACTGTTTAGCTGACAGCGACGGCCAACTCCGCTTCACGCCAGTCCGCAAGTCTACCGGCATAGGACTCGGCCTGGGCCACAAAATCAACCCCAACCTGCTCTTTCCAGGCAGCTTGCAGCTGCTGGAATACAGGCCCAGCCCCCCCGTCACCTACCACCTGGCCTTCGAAGGAAACGGCGTGGCAGATGCAATAGGTGGTAGAGGTACAGAAGATTTCGTCGGCCCGCAGGGCCTCGTAACGGCCCAAATTCGCTTCCCGGACAGGAATGCCAAGCTGACTCGCCAGCTCCAACACATTGCCACGGCTCACACCCAGCAGACAATTGCGTGGCTCAGGTGTTGAAATGACTCCATCCTTGACCAGAAATACATTCCAACCTGGCCCCTCGGCCAGAAAACCATCTGGATCCAACATAACAGGCCAGATCCCCTCGCCCAGACGCGCCCCCTGGAGCACTGCCATCTGGTAATGCATGCGGCTGCGGGTTTTGGCCTTGGGATCGAGCAAATGCGCTGGAATGGCCTGCTGCGCACAGATCGCCAGCCGCAGACCATTCTGATAATTGGCCACAAACCCACCCATATGTGTAATCAGCGGCCAACAGTTGATGGTCACTGTCGGCTCTGGCTGTCCACCAAACACCGTCCCGTAAAGTGGCAACGGGCCACGCGACACATTGTGCATGATCTGCCAGTCGACATCCTCCGCCTCAGTCGGCTGGTTCCGTTCCAGCGTCTGGAGCGTCCGGGACTCCATCTCGTCAAGGGTTAAACCACAGTCGATTTCCAGCAAATCCAGCGACCCGTAGAGACGATCAAGATGGGCGCGCAGCTGAAAAGGCTGCTGGCCGAAGGTACGCGTCATTTCAAACGCCATGTCACCGAACATCAGTGCCGAATCAAAAATAGACACGCGAGCCGCACTTTCAGTGACGTACTCCCCATTGAGATACACAACTCGATCGGTCATGGCACAACCCACTAGTAAAGGGGGGCGAGGAAACCAGGCACTGCGGAACCACAGACGGCCCGCGGGAACTGGTCCATTCTAAGGAAACTCAAGTAGAGAAGGAACCGAGCAGTCTTTGCGAACGCGGGCTACCGCCAGGAACGGCTATTCGCTGGACGGCCGCAATTCCAGAATCACGCTTTCAGACTCGGTTCCGGGCATCGGATAGGAGGCCAGGCGGCGCAGCTCAATACCGTGCATCAGACCACGGTGCCGGGCCTCGGCCCGTTCCTCCACCCATCTCGGGCCCTTGATCACCACGAGGCGTCCCACCGACGCCCAGTGAGGCTGAAACCAGGACAGCATCTTCCACAGCGGGCCAACCGCGCGCGATACCAAAGCGGTAAAACGCAGATCATCCAGGATCTTCTCGGCGCGCTCCGCGTGAACCGGCACCGGCAGATCAAGCTGACCGACAATCGTCTCCAGTGCGCGCGCTTTCTTGGAGACGGACTCGGCCAGCGAAATCTGCCACTGGGGCTGCAAGATCGCCAGCAGGACCCCCGGCACACCGCCACCCGAACCCACATCGAGAATTTCGTCATCCGCAGCTAACCATTGTGACAACTGCAAGGTATCGATCATGTCGCGTTGCACGAACGTCCGGTAGTCCGTGTGTCGGGTCAGATTCAAACGCTGATTCCACTGCCAGAGCAACTGACAGTACTGGTCAAGCCGGTCCACGGTCTCGGCAGGCAGCTCCAGCTGGCACTCACGCAACGCCAGAGCAAGTGTGTCTGGTAGTCCCTCTGTGTCTGAAAGTTCCTCGGTCACTCGGTTTGCCCAATTTTTCTAGCAAAGTTACGATTGCGTCTGCGATCAACAGTGCCTCGCCCGCTGGCCTCGCGCTGCGAGATGGCCAGCGGCCCGGTCAAGCACCCTCACCATTGTCCGCGATTGTCGTTCTCTCCAACAGGGCCTGGTCATGCAATTTGCCCGTTCACGCCGTCGCTTCGCCCGTGAAACCCTGCTAGGCAACGTCGCATTGCGTGCCGACACGACAATCCGCTGGAACGCCACGGAGGGAAAAACCGATCGACCTCAGGCGGACGGCTGGCTTGGACGGAAGCACCGGCTGGGGTGGGAGTGGTAAGTACCCGGGCTCCAGGACCCTCACAACAAGGCGCTGCTGATGCTTGCGGCAACGACACTCTTCTGCCTCACCTGTATTGCGGTCGAGCCCGTTGAGGCGGATCTCGTGATCCGCCACGCCCAGATTCACGATGGGTCAGGCCGCGCAGCGTTTCCAGGCGACATCGCCGTGCGGGGTGAACGGATCGTGGCGGTCGGCCGCTTTACCGTCCAGGGGGAACCTCAAAAGCTTGACGCCACTGGTCTGGTTGCCGCGCCCGGCTTCATCGACCTGCATTCCCACAGTGACCGCTCGATCGTCAAGGCAGCCACGCGCCTGAATGCAAATTATCTGAAACAGGGCGTGACTTCGGTGGTCACGGGCAACTGCGGTGGCGGCACCCACGATGTCGCTGCGTTACTGCGGGCAATCGATGAACACGGCGCCGGTACGAATGTGTTGGCACTCCTGCCACATGGAGCCCTCCGTCGCGAGATAATGGGCACTGCAAATCGAGCACCCACCCCTGGCGAACTGGTAAAACTAAGGGAGCGTGTGGATCGGGCGATGCAGGCGGGCGCCTGGGGAATCTCAACGGGACTGATCTACATTCCGGGCACCTTTGCCGGCCAGGATGAACTGATCGCACTCGCGCAGATCGTAGCCCGCCACGGTGGGCTCTATGCGTCGCACATGCGGAACGAAAATACCCGTCTACTGGAATCGATTCAGGAAACCCTCGCAATCGGACAAGGAGCCGGGGTACCTGTCCACATCTCACACTTCAAGGCCAGCGGACGTCAGGCCTGGGGCCTGGCTGCTGACGCGATTGCCTTGATTCGCCAGGCGCGTGCCGCAGGCCAAATGGTCACTGCTGATCAATACCCCTACACGGCGAGTAGCACCTCGTTGTCCGTTCTGGCAGTACCCCGACCCTACCGGCAACGCGAACACTTGCTGTCCGCGTTGCAAGATCCGGTGGAAGCGCTCAAACTCCGCCAGGGAATTGCCGCAGAACTCGCGCCACGCGACCAGGGTGCCGACCTGATGGTGGCAAGCTATGCACCCAATCGCAGCTGGCAGGGCAAGACCCTGGTCCAATTGGCTGCGCAGGAACAGTGCACTGCTGTGGAAATCGTCCTCCAAATGGAACGCAACGGAGGGGCACAAATGGTCTCGTTCAGCATCAATGAAGCAGAGGTCCGGCTGATCATGCAACAGCCATTCGTCGCCACCGCGAGCGATGGAGGTGCACAACAACTTGAGGCCCAAACACAACCACACCCTCGCAACTACGGCTGTTTTGCTCGCAAGATTGGTCGGTATGCACTGCGTGGCCAGATGGTCACTCTGCCACAGGCTATTCGCAGCTGCAGCGGACTGGCGGCCGACATCCTGGGGCTGCAGGACCGCGGCTACTTGCGGCCGGGACAGTGGGCCGACCTGGTACTACTGGACCCCAACGCCTACATCGACACCGCGACATACCGAAAACCCCACCAATACGCGACCGGAGTCCGCTACCTGTTTGTCAACGGTACGCGGGCCATCTCCCAGAGTAAGCTGACTGGGGCACTGGCTGGCCGCGGCATACGTCACCAGAGCGTTTCTCCGTGAACTCTGACGGGGGAAAATACGTTACCGAGACCTAATCCTCAGCGACAAGGTCGTCTCCATAATCGGGAGGAAAAGGTCCACCATCCGTCTCAGCCGCTTTGTCAGACGAGTCTGAGTCCTCGCTTACCTCGTCGACGTCGACACCAAAATGTTTCAGCCAGGCCTGAATTTCGCCCTCGGTCAACACTCGGTCACGTGGTGTCTCCGCGACTGCGGCCACGTTTTGCTTTCGCCAGGCGCGGCGTTCCAGCCTCGCCAGCCAGTCTTCACTGTCAACAGCCACTGCCCGGCGGCGGCGAGCGGCCCGTTGCAAACGATGGTCACTGGAAACAACCGTTAACCTGCGGGGGGCCGAATCCTCTCGGATCAATACCTCGATCAGATCGTCTGCCTCAGCAAAACCGACTGCGAAACGCACCCGGATACCTCGGTGCGTCGCCGCTGCGACACCCCCCAAAGGTGCCTGCCGGGAATCAAAAACTACGGTCGTGCGACGTACCTGGGCGGGTGACAACGTGGCAGCCAGGAAATTCAATAAAGCGCTTCGGGCCCGGGCCAGGCCGCCCGGGCCCCGCCGGCGTCCCAGAAAACCACTGGCGTACAGTAGATTGTAACCATCGATCAGCAACGCCATGGGCACCCGCGTGATGCGAAATAGAAGGTCACGATGCGAATCCGTAAACGCCGAGCGGACTGCGCATCCCGCATCCGGCAACTGTCAGGGTAGGCCGTGACGGCATACCAGGACAATACGAAAAAGAACGACGACCTGTACCCAGAACGCCTGGGAAATGGTTACCTGGCTGGAGGACCATCACCATCGATGCGCGTCAAACGCCAAAGTCGCATTGCTTCGGTGAGAATCTTCAGCCCTGTGTCCGCATCCATCCCCAAATCTTCCAGCAGCTCCAACAGGCGACTCCGGCTGACCCGTCCGCCTGGAGCAACACAGGCCTCCCACCCGGAGTAACTCGGGTCAACACAATTCTTTAACCAGGAAAGTGCTTTTTCGTGCTCGCTTCCGGCAATTTTGCCCTTCACATAGGTGCCGTACATCGCCTCGATGCGTCGAAAACACTCAGTTCGGGAAATAGCAGGAGCATCATCCATCGAAATCAATCAGCGACCAGCGGGACAAAGAAAGACCGCTGGCAGTCCTTTTACCAGAATACCGTGGGCAAGCGTGGAAATCGACTTGATCGCCGGAACAGCAGCATACCAGCCACTGGCGCATTTCCTCAAACGCAACACTCCTGGTAGCGCGGAGAACTTTCCTGGCGCAGACAGGCCGACCCGGCCGGAGTAGCCATCATATCGGGAAACGGTGTTGCATCGGCGGGCGGTTGGTTGCGAAAATCCCCAGCGAGCGCAACGCAGCAGTGCGATGCCGATGCCCGATGCCAATGCTTGTCCGCCCCCGCCGCGGAATATGATCTATGCCCGACTCACCAGAACCGACGCCCCCCAGGTCTTTTTCCTGTCCCCACTGCCAGCGTCCATTCCGCGCCCCGCCAGAAGCCACCGGTGGAACGGTGGCCTGCCCGCACTGTCAGCAGGCGGTGCAACTTCCCAGCCAATCTCCCCAACCTGCCACGGCGCAATCAGCCGCTCCCGTTATCGACAGCGGCGCAGCGCACACGCCTCCCACCGCCGCTTCCGAAGTAGCCGTCACCGATCCGGTCACGACCACTGAGCAGCACCCCGATGTGGCTGACACCGCAACCCGCCGTTCCCTGGACCGGGGCGTCACCCAACGAGAACGTTTCATCCGCATGATGGGATTCTGGATGATTAGTGTTGTCGTTCTCGGTGTAACACTCATCGTGCTCTATCTCCTCGGTCCTCTTGGATAAGACCACCACTCCCTGACACTTCTACCACCGTTATCGCTGCAGCAGCCAATTCCCTTGTCCGACTCCTTCTACGGCACCGACGTTTCATATATCCACGACCGCGGATTCAGTCGTTTCGTCGATGGATGCTGCGCGGGCCTGCTCCAACTGGTCCAGCAACAGGGGATCAACAGGGGGCGTATCGTCGACCTGGGATGCGGTGGCGGAATCTCTACCGAGGCGCTCGCCGACGTGGGATTTGAAACACTTGGCATCGACCAGTCGGCCGCGATGATCAAATTAGCCCGCCAACGGTGGCCGCAGGGCAAATTCCGCCGCGCTTCCCTGGAAGACCTGCCGCTTCCTGAATGCCAGGCCATCACTGCTCTCGGTGAGACCCTCAACTACACCCGCACCGTCCATCCCGGGCGCCGCCTTTCACGGTTTTTTGCCCGCGCCCATCGTGCTCTCACACCCAATGGACTGCTCATCTTCGACATCCGTGAACCTCTGAACCGCGGTGAACTGGCCTCCAAACAGCAGTGGCAAGGCGAGGACTGGGCTTGCCTGGTACGCCAGGGACTCACCCGACGGGGCCGCACGCTCACCCGGCATGTGACGAGTTTTCGTCAGCTTGGTAAGCTATACCGACGTGAAGATGAAATTCATGTACAGCACCTCTACTCGAAAAGCGAGCTTGTCGCCTCATTGCGGGCTCGCGGGTTTCGGGTGCGCACTCGCCGCAGCTACGGTACCTACCGCCTGCACGATCACCGACTCGTCGTGGTGGCAAAAAAGGTGGCCAACCCTCGGTCGCCTCGCGTTTTCGTCCCCCTTGATCGATAGGAGTATCGCCCATGCCAACGAACCCGTCGCTGAGTTCGTTTGCTTCCCTGCTCGCTGAAACCACAACCAGCGCTGCCGGTGACTCGGGCTATGGCCTGGGTACCTGGCTGGGTATCGCTGCAGTTGCACTGCTGTTAGTCCTGCTGGTGATTGGCCTCCGTGACGTCAGCCAGAAGAAACACGCGATCATCCACAATTTCCCTGTGGTAGGGCATTTCCGTTACATGCTGGAAAGCATCGGCCCGGAAATCCGCCAGTACATCGTGGCCAAGAACGATGAAGAGCGGCCTTTCAGTCGGGACCAAAGACGCTGGGTCTACGCGTCATCCAAAAAAGAAAACAATTATTTTGGCTTCGGTACTGACAACGACCTAGAAGCCGCAGCCAATCACCTGATCATCAAACACTCGGCATTTCCGATCACTTCACCCCGTAAAGGCGATCCAGGTTACGACCCCAACTACGCAATTCCCTGCGCCAAAATCCTCGGTGAAACGCGAGGCCGCAAGAAAGCATTTCGCCCTCCCTCAATCATCAATGTCTCGGGAATGAGTTTTGGCTCGTTAAGTGCCCCAGCCATCCAGGCGCTTAATCGCGGCTGCAAAATCGCCGACTGCATGCACAACACCGGTGAAGGCGGTGTCTCGCCTCATCATGAAGAAGGGGGCGATCTGATGTGGCAATTAGGCACGGGCTACTTTGGCGCTCGTGACAGCCAAGGCCGATTCGACAAACAGAAGTTTCTCGACACGGTTGCCGCTAAACCGTCAGTGCGGGCAATCGAAATCAAACTCAGCCAGGGTGCCAAACCGGGACTGGGAGGCATGCTCCCCAAGGCCAAGATTACCGAAGAAATCTCTCGAACACGGGGCATCCCGATGGGAGTTGATTGCGCCAGCCCTTCCAGCCATTCGGCTTTCAGCGATATCGACAGTATGCTCGACTTTGTCGAGGACCTGGCCGAGTCCAGCGGCCTGCCGGTGGGCATCAAGTCGGCGGTGGGCGAGCTGCAATTCTGGGAGCAACTGGTCCAGGCCATGTCAAACGGAGATCGGGGCGTGGACTTTATCACCATTGATGGCGGTGAAGGTGGTACCGGAGCCGCACCGCTGGTTTTCTCTGACTTTGTGGCGTTACCCTTCAAGCTGGCCTTAAGCCGTGTCTATCGTTTCTTTGTCGAAGCAGGCATCCACGACAAAGTCGTGTTTGTCGGGTCGGGAAAACTCGGCTTTCCACAGCAGGCATTACTGGCCATGTCACTCGGTTGCGATCTGATCCACGTGGCCCGCGAACCGATGCTGGCCATTGGATGCATCCAAGCGCAGGCCTGCCACACCGGCCACTGCCCGACCGGTGTCGCCACGCAGAACAAGTGGTTAATGAAAGGCCTGGACCCAACCTCCAAGGGCGCCCGTCTGGCGAATTACGTTACCACGCTACGCAAAGAAATACTCCAACTCTGCCACGCTTGTGGCGTCGCGCATCCGGCGCAGCTGAGTACCGATCAGTTCGACATCATCGACGAAAGCTACGGGATTCGTACGGCGACCGATTGCTTTAAATACCAGGCTTCATGGAGCATGCCCAACGCAGACGGTCAGCAGTGGATTTCTCAGTGGCAAAACACCCAGGCCTGAGCCGCGACGGCTTCCGGCGATAAATCACGCTTGCATTTTCCAGGCATCTGTGCACAGTTTTATGTTCGGCTGTGTTTGTTCGGTGCACCGTTTGTCACTGCGCGAACGCATTCCTGCAATCTTGGTTCCTCTGCCTGGCACATGGCTAATCGCTCCTCTCACCGTGATGACATCCCATCCTCCGCGGCTCCCTACCGGGAATTGACGGTCGCCGGGATCGCGCTCGGAGTCGCTCAGGGCATCGTCCTCAACGTGGCCTTTGTCTACGCAGCACTCAAGCTGGGGTTTTCCATCGGCGGGTCGACGGTCGCAGCCATTATGGGGTACGCGTTGCTGCGTGGTGTGCTCAAGAAAGGCACCCTGGTTGAAAACAATATCAACCAGACCATTGCTTCAGGAATCAATACCGCTGGGACCGGCGTTGTTTTCACGGTACCTGCGTTGTTCATGCTGGACGCGAAATGGCGTGCCGAGGGACTGGCAGGCCTCGATCTGCAACCGATTCCCTTGATCATCGCTGGGATTGCTGGCGCCGTACTGGGAGTCGTCGTTATTATTCCCTTGCGCAAACAGATGATCGAACTGGACCGACTCCGCTTTCCGTCCGGAGTTGCCACGGCCACCATTATCCGAGCAGGTTCTTCCGGAGCAGAAAAAGCCAGGCTACTGGCCGCAGGCGTACTCGTTAGCGGCCTCTGGAAACTCGTCATGCTCAGCGGATGGCTGGAAAGTGAAGCGGCCCTGGTCGCAGCGCGTGGCTGGGGCGTCTCACACGAAGAATTCCACTTCAGCTTTGGCGTGCTTCCCGACTACATCTCGCCGGTCCTCTACCTGTCACTGATGAACATTGCGGCAGGCTTGCTTGCCGGCCGCGGCGGGTTGCCATTTTTCGCCGGCGGTCTGGTCGCGTGGTGGGCCATCTCACCGGCCGCAGTGAGTTTCGATTGGGTCACGGGGCCCGTGACGGAACAATCAAGCCAGATCTATGGAAGCATGTTGCGCCCATTGGGAATTGGCGTCCTGATCGGGGGGGCGTTGATGGGCGTGGTCACCGCGTTCCCGGCAATCCAAAGCGCGCTGAGATCTCTCGCTTCGGCGGCGCGAACCGTCGGTGCCGGTTCGCAGGTCGGCGGAGACGAAATGAAATTGCCAACGCTGATCTTCGGTACCCTCGCGGCAGTGGCACTCTTTTTTTGCGCCTCTCTGCTGAGTGGAATTTCCATCGGCGGCGCCGCGCTGTCGGCAGTTGTGGGAACACTCTGGCTAGGATTGGCCGCGTTAATTGTCGCCCAGGCCACCGGCATGACCGACATCTCACCGATGTCCGGCATGGCCTTGATTTCCGTGACCTTGATGATGTACTTGCTGGATAACAATATCATCGGAGCCATGGTCGTAGGTGTCGCCGTCTGTGTCGCCATCGGCCAAGGCGCCGACATGATGCAGGATTTAAAAACCGGATTCCTGATTGGGGCGCGGCCCGTCCGCCAGCAAATCGCCCAATTCAGTGCAACCTGGATGGGACCGCTGATCGCACTCGGTGTGATCTACCTGCTGTGGAGCGGTGGTCCGAATGGACAAAATGGATTTGGTGAAGGAACCAGCCTGCCCGCACCGCAAGGCGGGGCGCTGATGGGGATCATCGAAGCGGTCAAGAGCGGCAATGTTCCTATCGATAAATACACGATGGGTGGCCTGATTGGCGCTCTGCTCGGCGCCGCACCGCGTCCCGGCCTTGGTGTCCTGGTCGGGCTGGCCATGTATCTCCCCTTTTCAATCACGCTCGGTTACGGACTCGGCTGTCTGGCGCAAATGGCGATTCAAAAAGTAAAAGGAGCCGCGTTTTGCGAACACAAGCTGGTCCCCTTCGCGGCCGGCCTGATCGTGGGCGAAGCATTGACCGGAGTTGGACACGCAGCCTGGTCCATTTTGAAGCCGTACCTAACAGGCTAACCGGCAGCAGACCACACACAAATGGCATGCCGCAGAAAATCGGGATTGAAAGTCGGACATGAAATCTCTGCAAACAACCGGTTGCGTGGTCTTCTTTACAGGGCTTATCGTTTCGATCTGCGCCGCTGCGAAACTCCCCGTTGACGGTGCAACTTACCCCAGTACCTGGGGGGTCTTTCTGGCCTTTACAGCACTCTCCGTGACTGGCCTGGCACTTTGGAGATGGAAGCCACACCAGCCACAGGATACGGTGTCTGGTACCGCGTCCGGTCTGCGTCCACAGATCGATATCCAAGCCACTTTGTCCGGCCTGATTCAGCAAGCAGACTCGATCCTGCAACAGCAGCCATTCGCCAGCCTGGAAACCATCGACACGCTACTGCAAGCCCATGTACTGCCACTCGGCGAAGCCCGACAACAGATTCTCGACCAACTGGGACTGAAGGACGGCGCCGAGCTTCTGGTCACCATGGCTTACGGAGAACGGATGTACAACCGGACATGGTCCGCACTGGCAGACGGTCATCTTGACGAAGCGCACCAGGTTTTTCACGACGGCACCGAAGCCTTCCGTGAAGCGGCACGAAACCTCGCCTGAAACATGGACGTCGCGGATTGCTGCCCGGGGTATTTGGGGACGCCTTCGGCACCACTTTGGGTTATAATTCTCACCCGTGCAGTTCCTGGGCCACCTGCCCGTCGGTCCGGCCGTTTGCTTTCCTCTTGACCGGGGCAGCCACTGACCGCCACTCTGCGGAGTTTTCCCATGGTGCTATCGCCCGGCCGTTCGCAGCTTCTCCACGGCCGCCGTCATTTCCTCGCCCTGGGCGCGGTCGGCCTGTCCGCCCTGACGCGTCCTGTCACGGCGGCGACCCGTCCAGCAGCCAAGAACGTCCTGGTCATCTTCGAACAAGGCGGGGTCTCACAGATCGACTCGTTTGACCCCAAACCTGCAGCCGCCACCGAGCACAAGAGTCCCTTTGCCCCGATCGATACCAACGTCCCGGGAATCCAATTCACCGAACTGCTCAAACAGACTGCGCAGCACGCAGACAAACTGACGCTGTTGCGTTGCATGACGCAGCCCACTCCGGGCATTGGCAACTCGCATCCCAAAGGTTCCCAGTACATCTTTTCAGGCGAAGCTCCCGGTGGCCCGGTGACCATGCCTGACATGAGCAGTGTGGTAGCCATGAAGCTGGGCAGCACTGCCAGCCACCTGCCAAGCAACATTCTCGTTCCCGGTACCAGTGAGCAGGCAAAAGAAACTCGCATCGGATTCCTGCCGCCCGCCTACCAGGTTTTCAAGACCGGTGGCAACCTGGCCAACCCAGGCTGGTCGGTACCCAACCTGGGACTACTGGGAGTCGACGACCGGCGTTTCCAGGATCGCCGCGACTTGCTCAGCCTGTTAGACGTTGGCATTCCCGGCTCCAACCGCGCCCAGGATGCCGTGGCAATGAAATCCCTGATGCGCCGCGCCAGCGATATGTTGACCAACCCGGAAACACGCAAGGCGTTCCACATTCAGGGAGAACCTGAAGCGGTCCGTAATCGCTACGGTACCGGACATCGCGGGCAGTGCTATCTGCTGGGTCGTAAACTGATCGAAGCCGGTGTGCGTTTCGTCACGGTTGATGTTCGCGAACCTCAGAGTTCCTTTCGTGATGGCAAGGCCGTCCGCTACAACGGCGGTAGCAATATGAACTGGGACCACCACGACGCGATCTATTCCGATTCCCATACCAATATCAAAGGCGGGGGCGCCGGCGCCGGACGCTTCGGATTCCACACCTGGCCGATGATGGGCTCNACAGACCAGGCGCTGTCCGCCTTGATCGAAGACNTGCACCAGCGTGGNATGCTGGAAGAGACGCTGCTCTGTTTCGTCACCGAGTTTGGCCGTACACCCAAGATCAACAACCGACAGGGACGGGATCACTGGACCCACGCATTCAGCTTCCTCTTCGCCGGTGCAGGAGTACAAGGTGGTCAACTGGTCGGTAGTACCGACAAAGACGGTGGTTACATCACCAGTTCACAGGCCTACACCATCGACGACTTTGCGGCCACAGTATACGCCAAACTGGGCCTGGACCGGCACGATGCGTTCTATACCCCCGATGACCGTCCCATCTATGTCGCCAAAGATGGAGCGCCGATCCCGGAGCTTATGTCGTGAAATCACAACGGGCTTGTATTGTTCTCCTTCTGAACGTCCTGACACTGACCTTCCTCTGTGTCTCCGACAAAGCATTGCGGGCCGAAAACGAACGGGCCACGCTGGCTTCCCTGCAAGTCACCCCGGCAACAATCCAGCTCAGCTCGCGCCGCAGCGCAGTGCAACTCATCGTCAGTGGTACCCTTGCCAACGGTCGCCAGGTCGACCTTACACGTGATGTGCGATATCACGTGCAGGATAGCAGCGTGATCCAGGTGAGAGACGGCCGTGTGACGGCAAACGCCAATGGGGACACGCAACTTCTCATCACTGCGGACGGCCACGCGACAACGGTGCCTGTCTCCGTCACCGGTACCGAGCATGTCGACCCGGTCAGCTTCCAGTACGAAACCCTGGCCGTACTTACCAAGCAGGGTTGCAACGCCGGATCGTGCCACGGTTCCCCGGAAGGGAAGGGCGGCTTCTCCCTGTCGTTGTTTGCCTTCGACCCGGAAGTCGACAAACGTGCGCTGGTTCGCGCTGGATTCAATCGGCGAACCAACGTGTACGAGCCCAACCAGAGTTTGATCCTGAAAAAACCGCTCCTGCGCATCCCCCATGTGGGCGGCAAGCGATTGCGGACCGATGACGTGGCCTACCGCATCCTCTACGACTGGATCTACGAAGGTGCACAGGATGATGGCGCCGGGCGGGCGACTTGCACCGGTATCAAACTCAACCCAGGACCGGCGCGTGTACTGCACGCCCCCCACCTACAACAACAGCTTAGCGTCACAGCGTATTTCAGCGACGGGTCTTTCCGAGACGTTACCCGCATCGCCACCTATGCCACATCCCATAAGGACGTCGCTACGGTTGACGCTGATGGCCTGGTCGCAGGACTCCAACGAGGACATTCGGCAATCACCGTCCGCTACCTGGAACATCTGGAGTCGGTTGACTTCACCTTCTGTGACACCGTCGAGGGTTTTCAGTGGCCAGCAGATGAACAGCCCCACAATTATGTGGACAAGCTTGTCAACGCCCGTCTGCAGTTACTACAGTACCCTCCCTCACCCTTGTGTAACGACGCCACCTTTCTTCGGCGACTGTACCTCGATCTCACCGGCCTGCTGCCACCAGTACCCGATGTCGAGAAGTTCCTCGCCGATGACGCGGCCGACAAACGCAGTCAGTGGATTGACCGTGTGCTTGACTCGGATGAATTCCCGCGTTTCCAGGCGCTCCGGATGGCGGACCTGTTACGCGTAAATCCAAAAGTTCTTACGGACGGGAGGGCGCGGCTGTTTGCGGATTGGCTCGCTCAGTCAATCAAAGCAAACATGCCATTTGACGAACTAGTCGGCCAAATGTTGACTTCGACAGGCGACTCCAAGCTGGTGCCCCAGACCAACTACTTTGCCGCCATTGGCACCGTTCAGGAGGTCACCGAAGCAACCGCGCAGTTATTCATGGGATCGCGAATTCAGTGCGCCAAGTGCCACAACCACCCGTTTGAGAACTGGACGCAAAATGACTACTACAGTCTGGGAGCCGTGTTCAGTCACCTGAAACGTGACGGGGGCATCATCCGCCCACAGCAAACCAACGGCATGGCCAATCCGCGGACGGGCCAAACCATGAAACCCTGGGGAACGATCCGCACAGAGAAAACCCCCCAGCCCATCGCCGCAGGCAATGACGCGCGCCAGGCGTTTTCACAATGGCTGACCGCGGAGACAAACCCGTTCTTCGCACACGTCGAGGTCAATCGCATTTGGGCACACCTGCTGGGCCGTGGAATCGTCGAACCGATCGACGACTTTCGCTCCAGCAACCCGCCATCCAATGGCGCATTGCTCAACGCGCTGGCAGCCGACTTTATCGACAGCGGTTACGACCGCAAGTCCATGTTCCGCGTCATCTGTAACAGTCACACCTACCAGCGTTCGACCGCAACAACTCCACTCAATCAACAAGATAAAGAATTATTCTCACACCAACGCGTGCGTTTGCTGACTGCGGAACAACTCATCGATGCCATCGGCCTGGTAACGGGGGCCATTGCTCCGATCGCCAGCCTGTCGCGAGAAGTTGCCCAGGCACGTGCCGCGGTCGAGGTTCGCCGGAAACAATTGAACACGCTGCAAACCAGCTGGGAACAACAGCACGTACTCAGCGCTCAGGAGGCGACCTTCTGGCGAGGCGGATTCTGGGAATCGACTCCATTTACCGCCAAGAATGGTACTGAAGCATTCGACGCAGTGCGTCCGCCCGAAGCGGTTATGCTCAAGTCACTTGCAGCGCTGGAGGATCCCCAGAATGGACTGACGGTCAACACAGAACGAAAACACACCGACTCGATGCAATTTCCCAAGGGTGGCGCCGCATCACGCTACGTCTACCACCCGGTGATCGCGAACCGCGCCTGCCGGGTGCAAATGCACGTCACGGCAGACGACGGATTGAAGGCCTGGCAAAATGGGAAACAGGTTTACGCACAGCAACAAGTCACTGACAACCCGGATATCTACCTCCAGGAGCTGTCCCTGGTGAAGGGCCTGAACTTGTTCCTGTTCAAACCGGTCAACAAAGGAGGTGCCTATCACTTCCACATCAAACTAACCCACGTGCCTGAGGAGGGGGAAAAGCCCGGTTCGATTCCCGAACTTCCCGGGTATCACCTGGGAGTAATGCACCTTCCCGCGGACCAACGCACACCGCAACAGAGACAAGCCTTACAGGCATTCTATTTTGGTCAGGATGCTGAATTGTCTGCTTTGCGCACAACGCTCAACGCGGAAGGCCTGGATCACTATGCGACCCAGCGTCCCCTCCCGGAAGAGACGACATTCCTGACAACCTTCGGACAGCCTCAACGAATTTCACCTTGCGTCTGCGATCGCTCCAGTGAACCGAGTCTCGACCAGGCGTTACAACTGCTCAATGGCAAACACGTCTTCGACCAGGTGCAGCAAAGCCTCCAGAAATACGGTCCTCTGCAAACGCCCGATGAGCTGGTACGGCAGCTCTATCTGACCGCGTTTTCCCGATATCCTTCCGCGACTGAATCCAAGTCAACCGCGGCGTTCCTGGCGGCGTCCGACAACCGCGATGATGCGATTCGCGATCTGATCTGGGCGATCGTCAACACACAGGAATTCATGTTCCAGCACTAGCGCACCTCTCCTTCCTGTTCGAGTGATCCATATCTTTATGCTGACTCCTAAATGGCTACCGACATATTTCCTGTTTCTCCTGACCGCGTTGAGTACCGTGTCCGCAGCGCAGGGCGTCAGCTTCATGAACGACGTCGCCCCCATTCTGATGACGCGTTGCGCTGGATGTCATGGTCCCAAAAAAGCTGAAGGTGGCTACCGAATCCACACCTTTCGTTTCCTCAGCGCCGCTGGAGATACGGAGGAGTCACCCCTGGTGGCAGGCACACCCGATCGGTCTCCACTATGGCAGCGGCTGATCGCCAACGACGCCGACGTACGGATGCCACAAGACGATGACCCACTTGCCCCGCAGCAACTGCAGATTATTGCCCAGTGGATTCGTGAAGGAGCTGTCTTCGACGGTCCGGACCGCGACATCAGTTTCCAGGCATTGATGCCTCCCCGACAGCATCCACCGGCACCAGAACAATACCGCGTACCCGTCCCGATTCTAGCCCTGGCATTCAGTCCGGACGGCAAGTACCTCGCCACTGGCGGATACAACGAGATCGTGCTCTGGGATGTGGCCCACGAACAGCCACCTCGACGGATCGGGAACTTGCCCCAACGTATTCACGGCATTGTCTGGAAGAGTGAAAACAAAGTCCTGGTTGGAGGAGGGACACCGGGCGAATACGGCGAGCTCAGCATCGTTGACGTCACCACCGGAAAACGTGAAAAGGTCTTCGGCACTTTTGATGACATCGTACTTGCAGTGGCCAGTAACCCCGCAGGAGACCTTGTCGCGGCTGGATCTGCTGGAATGCAATCACGTGTTTATCAGCACGGATCAGGACAAATGCTCTGGCAAGCTCGGGTCCATTCCGACTGGGTGACGGGGGTCGCCTTCAGTCCAGACAACCAGTTTCTAGTCACGACCAGCAGAGACCAGACCGCCAAAGTGCACGAGGTCCAATCCGGAACCCTCTACACCACCTACAACGGACACCGGAAACAGCTCGGCAAATTCACCGGTCGGTTTGCAATTTACGACATCACATTTGACGCCCGGTCTGGTGCCGCATGCACTGTGGGTGAGGGCAGGGCAGTGCGCATCTGGAATCCAGTCATGGCACAAAAAGAAAACGGCGATGCGTCCGATATGGAGGGGCGTTTCTTTAAAGCGGGACACACCCGTTTCATTGAACATGGGCTCAAGCGGGCAACCCTCACACTGGCCGCGATCAACGGCCAACTCTTTGCCGCCGGCGCCGATGGTGAACTGAGGCAGTTTGACATCGCTACGGCAAAACCCGTCCGCACGTATCGCGGGCACTCGGACTGGGTCTACGCGGTGGCTAGTGTCCCAGAGGCCAACCTTGTGGCCACCGGCAGCTTTGACGGCGAAGTCCGGCTCTGGAACACTTCTACGGGAACGCTAATAAGGACGTTTCTGGCAGCACCTGGTCTGACACCCTGAGTCTGCCAGGCCAGCGAAATCAGCACCCCAGGTAGCCTCACGTCACCACAGTGGTACATTGCCTCTACAGGCAAAATGCGTTCGACACAGGTGCATCTCTGGCCGTGCCAGATCGCACGCGCTACTGCCCCGCCAACATCCCTTCTGAGTATCCTGCCATGTCCCTTCGACTTGCCCTCTGCGGCTGTAGCCAGGCATTACAGTGGAGCGACTGCCTGCAACGCCTGGACGGCGTATCCGTCACGACCGTGGCGGATGCCGATCCGGCGGTCGCCGAAGCCGCCGCCCCCCAGTTTGGTACCGCATCTCGTGTGGCCTCCTGCGAGCAACTACTGTCCACGGCGGGTGACAACTGGGATGCGTTGGTCATCTCCGGAGAACTGGCCGGCTCTGCAGAAGTGACACAGAACGCCTTGGCTGCCGGCAAGCCTGTGTTGCTGGAAAATCCACCTCAAGAGACAACCACACTGACCACGCTCGACGCGGTCGCGGCCGACAGTCAGGTGTCTTTGATGGTTGGTGGAAGTTTGCGTTATGCCCCTGCGTTGTCCACCGTGCAACAAAGCGTCGCCAGCGGACAAATCGGCGCCCCCGGCCTGTTGCGAGCACATCGCTGGGTACCTGCGGCTGACATCACAGTGGAAGCCTCACTGGAAAATGGCCTGTTGCTCGACGAAGTCGACCTGGCATTGTGGCTGTTTGGCCAGCTCCCCAACCACGTTCTCACTAGTAGCTCGATGGCGCCGGGAACCGATCCCGGGTGCGTACAAATCCACCTCGGTTTTCCAGACAATGGCATGGCGTTACTCGACTGGAGTGCACTAGTGCAGGGTGCAGGCTACTTCTCGCTGTCGCTGATTGGATCCCAGGGCGCCGCCTACGCGGACGACCACCACAACACGCAACTCCTCTTTCAAGGGGGTGCTCCGGCGGGTTTGAACACCACGGGCGGAACATGTGGCCGGCTCGGCCAATTGCGTGAATTCATTGCGGCCATTGCCGAAGCACGCACCCCTGGCTGCACGATCAGTGACGCCTGTGCTGCCGCCCAAGTCCATCAGGCCGCCTGTGACTCATTGAACACCGGCCAGGCGTTTCGCTGGACCGGTGAAGCGTACCAATCCTGCAATTAACCACCACGCACACCGACCTTCGACCACGCTCCTCGAGACAATTCAACACGGGAAACGAGCCTGATGGGAAACGGAGAATCCAAGAAACGTTTTCGCGCCGCAGTACTGAGCGTGGTCAAGCACGCTTACGTCCCCAACGGCGTCGCAGCGCATCCCCGCTTTGAGCTGGCAGTTGTTGCAGACGATGCCGACCAGCCAGACTGGGTACACCAGCGTAACGAAGCATTCGCCTACCAGCACAACATCCCCTATGTCCGTGATGTCGCACAAGCCCTTACGGACTACGATGTCGACCTGGCTGTCATTAGCAGTGAAGCAGAACGCCACTGCGACCTGGGCGTGCGCGCTGCCGCGGCTGGGTTACATGTGATCCTGGACAAGCCCCTCTCCACCCAACTCTCTGAATGCGATCGCCTGGTTGCAGAGGTCGACGAACGCGGTGTCAAAAGTCTGCTCTGGAACCGGAATTACTTGCCCGCCCTGGTGCAGGCGCGCGAACTGGTCCAAAGCGGTACACTCGGCCAACTACAGGCAATTCACGTTGACTTCTATTTCGCCAAAGACGCCGGGCCACCTCGCGGCTCACGAGGACCGGACGACCCACCCATCAACTGGCTCGAATCGTTGATTGCCGCCCACGTCGATGGCTCCGACGGTGGTGTCGGAAACAAGCCGATGGGAGAACTGGAGATCGAGGGTATCTACCCGCTGGCCTATATCCGCATGCTCAGTGGCGTCGAAGTCGAAAAAGTCTTCGCCCGCACCGCCGCACATTTCCACCAGCGCAATGTCGACAACCAGGTCGATGATCTGGCGACGGTCACCCTGCAGATGCAGGGTGGCCTGATCGGGTCGTTATGCATCGGTCGGATCGGCGCGGCCAGTCACCCAGACATCGGAGAAATCAAGCTGCACCTGGTAGGCAGCGAAGGTTCCCTGGTCATCAGTGAGGCGCGGCCAGAAGTGGCGGTCTACTACCGCGGCCAAGACCGTCAGGAGTTTCCACACCGCCGGATCGCGGGTGAAAATGACTTCCTGTTGATGGAGAACTTCGCCCAGGCCATCGACCACAACGGCCCTACTATTCTCGATGTGCGGGGCGGACGCCAGATCGCGGCAACTGTGGCCGCGGCATTGGAATCGGGACAAAGTGGCCAACTCGTCCGTGTCTCCTGAAAGAATCCAGCGTCACCCGAGGAACCGCGGATGAGCACGTCCATGCTGCCGTGCGCTGGCCGCGGCGAGTGGACTCTCAATCCGCTAGGCCATGGATCCCCAGATCGAACCGGTCGAAGAGAGCATCTCCTCCTCAAATTCCGTCAATTTGCCCGCTTCGATTTCAGCGCGTACCGCAGCCGCGTCCTCGACAGAAAATTCAATGCCGAACTCTGCCGCCATAGTCGGCAAGTCAATGGCCGACTCTCCCGAATAGGTAAACCGGGTCTTACGCGTCGCACGCATGCGATCCTGCAACTCGGGATCATTGTTGATCTTCTCACGAAAAACCCAAACATTCGACCTGGACATAGTGTGTTCTGTTCCTCGGATGTCACGATTGGATCGCTCTGCACATCAACTGGAGGCGACGATGCGAGTGTAACAAATTGCCCACCTGTTCTGCTATCGGCTGCACCTCCGCTGCGCCACTCTGCCAGCGCAGAGACATCGCGACCAGGACTGGCTGCCCGGTGATTTGACAGCGGATTCCAATCCGCCTATAAAACCCGCGCCGCGTCGCAATAGGCATGCTGGCGTTTCACCCCGTGACTTTATCCAACAGTAAAACGATGCCATCACCACAAATCTGTTTTCTGCTCCTGGCCACTCTGGCAACCCTGTCC
>PBOG01000068.1 GCA_002724245.1 Planctomycetaceae bacterium | reverse complement strand
GGATCGTATGAAGTTGAAATAACGGGTGCCGTCGATTGAGACTGCACCAGCCAAAGTTGAACAGGCAAACTGCGAAGCAGCGAAGTACATAGCGAGGTACATAGCGAGGTACATGATGCGTATTGCGTTGGGTGAAATCGTCCAGGAGACCGGGAGTTTCACGCCGTCTCGCATGGGGCGTGCTGCGTTCGAGGCGTATGGTCTGTACCAGGGAGCAGAACTTCTGACGCAGTTGCCGGGGGTAGGCCCACCGGGTGGATTCTTGCAGGTGGCCCAGATGCAAGATGAAACGGTGGAGGTGGTGCCGCTGGTCCGTGCCTGGGCAGGCGCGGGGGCCAAGATCCTGGATGAAACCAGTGATGAGCTACTGGAGATGTTGCTACAGCCATTACGGGATGCGGGGCAATTGGATGCGGTCTATTTGTCACTGCACGGCGCCGCCAGCAGCGAGCGCGAGGATGACCTGGAAGGTGCGATACTGGCCGCGGTGCGGGACGTCATCGGGCCTGATGTGCCACTCGTCTGTCCCCTGGATCACCACGCCAATATCACGGCGCGGATGGTCGATTGTGCTGACTTGCTGGTTGGTCATGAAACTCAGCCACATGATCCACTGGCCACGGGAGTCAAGGCTGCGAGATTGCTGTTTGATTGGCTGCGGACGGGTTGTCGCCCTGCCATCGCCTGGCGGAAGATCCCGATGATTACACCACAGGATCAATTTCTGACCTCTGGGGGCCCAATGAAGGAATGGTTCGATCGAGCCCGTGCACTTGAACAGGAGCCAGGCGTGCTCGATGTCTCACCTTACCCGATGCAGCCCTGGCTGGATGTCGCCGAAGGGGGCTGGGCGGTCGTTGTTCATACCGAGGATGACGCAGTCCTGGCAGACCAGCTGGCAGCCGAAATGGGTGCTCTGGCTTGGGAATTGCGAGCAGCGTTCTGGCAATCGGAGCGAGTGGAAGTGGCCGAGGCGGTACGCCGAGCCTATGCGCACGAGGACGGCTTGCTCGTCCTTTCCGACACCGGTGATTCCGTTTACGGCGGCGCTCCTGGAGACAGTACCTGGATTTTGCGTGAGTTGTTGCGTCAGGCTGCGGGCCAACCGGAAACCGATCGCACCATGCTGGTACCGATTGTCGATCGGGCCGCGTTCGACGTGGCGCTGGCTGCCGGAGTCGGCGCGGAGATCACGGTGTCGTTGGGAGGCAAGATCGACCAGCAATTCAATCAGCCCGTATCAGCCACTGGTACTGTGGTGGCAGTGTCCGAGAGACATCAGGCAGACATAGAAGAACGGGGAAGTGTCGAAGTCGGTGGTGTCGCACTGTTACAGGTTGGACCGGTTCACATCGCCGTGCTGGCTTCTGCGGGCTTTGCGATTTGTCACCCCGTCCTGTACCAGCATCTGGGTTTGGAAATCGAACAAGCCCGCGCCGTGGTGGTGAAAACGGCGAGCAATTTTCAGTTCTTCGCGCCGTGGCGAAAGGAGTTGATTCGGGTTGATTCCCCGGGGATGACCCAGTCGGATCTGGCCGCGTTCACCTGGACACGTACCCCCCGCCCCATCTATCCATTTGATGTCAATGTGACCTGGGACGCCGCTGCAGCCGGTGCTTCCTGAGCCGGGGCAGAGTGCAGCTGCTCCCGGTTTTCGGTGCAGTACAGGCACGCGCGGCCGAAGAAATACACGTCTGATTGACAGGATGTCTGAACGACCGTCTCATCAAGAGTCCTGGTAGCCGTCCTCATTAAATGCACAATCTAATTCGAACCCAAGGAAACAGACATGATTTACGCGTTGGCAACGGTGGAGTTACATGACGGTGCACGCGACGCCTTTCTGGCTGAGTTTCGCAAAGTCGTTCCGCTGGTTCGTGCGGAAGATGGTTGCATCGAGTATGGTTCCACCGTCGATCTTCCCACATCCATCCCGATCCAGGTCCCGCCCCGCGATAACGTGGTGGTGATTGTTGAGAAATGGCGTGACCTGAGTGCTCTGGAGGCACACGCCGTGGCGCCGCATATGACACCTTATCGCGAGAGTATCAAGGATTACGTTGTGCAGATAACGGCGCAGATTCTCGTCCCGACGGACGATTCAGAGTGAGTCCCAGAAATGCAACGCACAGGTGAGTGAGCAGCGGTAACACAAGGCCGTGTGGCTCGGTGCTGTTTGCGGAGGGATTTCCTGATTCCATCATCGCTATCCCCCACAGGGTGGTTTCAATATGAGCGGACAACTTGAAGGCAAGGTGGCACTGGTTACCGGAGCAGGACGCGGTATTGGGCGCGCGATTGCTGAGCGATTGGCGCGACTCGGCGCGGATGTGATTGTGCATGATGTGCATCGGGAGTCGTCCAATGACTTTGGCGAAGCGGAGACGATTGACGGTGTTGCGGATGCCATACAGCAAATCGGCCGTAGAGCGTTGGTCGTAACTGGGGACTTGACCGACGCGGAGGAAGCGGAACGCGTTGTTGCTGAAGGGGTAGCGGGCTTCGGCACGATTCACATCCTGGTAAATAATGCTGGTGGTGATATTGCCGCCGATGGCAAAGGCAAGGCACAGCCGAACAATGCTTTTGTTTCCGACGTAAATTTGCACGCAGTCCTTAATCGCAATCTACTTACGACAATGAACATGGGGCGAGCCGTTGCGCAGCACATGCTGGCAGCAGGGGTGGAGGGCCGCATCATCAATATCTCTTCATTGGCGGGGTTGAGGCCTACGGCGCAGGAAACCACGTATGGTGTCGCCAAGGCAGGCGTCATTCAATACACACGTTGTCTCGCTGTCCAATTGCGGGATCAGGGTATTAACGTGAACGCAATTGCACCGGGGCAAATCAAGAGTGCCCGCTGGTTGGCAACGATTCATACCCGACGGAAGGCTGCCGACTTGCTGGACGAAACACGTCCTTTGCTTCGGTTGGGTGAGCCGGAAGATGTCGCGGATATCGTCGAGTTTTTTGTCAGCAAACTGTCCGATTATGTCACCGGCGAGGTGCTGCGCGTGGACGGTGGGCTGCAGACGACCATTGGATCGGGTAACGGCTAGAGGTTCTTAATGGTGGTCAATCTGATCCCTGGGGCGTTGCTGGTCGCGTCGAGCAAACCGTGGCACGAAGACTGACAGGTGTGTAGCAAGGGCTTGCTGACAGGTATACTGCTTGTTTGACCGGCAATTCATTCCACGGCGTGTGCCGTGTTCACGGGGGTTACTCGCAGGAGAGCAAGTATGTCGAACCATTCAGCACCGCGTTCTCGACGTCAGTTCCTGAAGACCACTGCTTCCGCCACGGTTGCTGCGGCTGTGGCTCCCACGGTGATTCCGAGTTCGGCGCTGGGCCGCGATGGCGCCGTGCCGCCCAGTGAACGTATCGTGGTCGGTGGTATCGGCATTGGGCGTCGCGGTGGTTATGACCTGGGTTGTTTCCTGCAGCAGAAGGATGTCCAGTTTGTTGCCGTTGCTGACATCAAACGCAAGCGACGCGGTGAAGTGAAGCAGATCGTCGACAAACATCACGGCAACGCAAATTGTGATACCTACCGTGACTTCCGTGAAGTCCTTGACCGCAGTGACATTGATGCCGTACTGATCGCCACCGGGCCCAATTGGCACGCCACCGCCGCCATGACGGCTGCCAAGGCGGGCAAAGATATGTACTGTGAAAAACCCGTTACCAAGAACATCAGCCAGAGTTTGATACTGGCCGACACGATGCGGCGCACAGGACGTGTGTTTCAGGCGGGTACGCAGCGTCGCAACCTGCCCCACTTTGCATTTGCGTGCGAGCTGGCGCGTACCGGAAAACTTGGCAAGCTGAAGAAAGTCTATGCCCATCCCGCGGGGATGCAGGCAATGATGAGCGGCTGGTTGATCCCGGAAGCAGAACCGGACAAGGAAGTCGTCGATTGGGATATGTACCTGGGCCCCGCCGCGTGGCGACCGTTCAATCGTAAGCTGTTGGATGGGTTCAACTTTGAAAAAGGTGGTGGGCTGGTCGGTGGCGGCGTGTTGGAGTGGGGATCCCATTGCGTTGATCTCTGTCAATGGGCAGTGGATGATTGTCCGCCTCCGGTCGAGTACGATCCGCCTCAGAATGGTGAATTGGTGGCGCGTTATGAAAATGGGACACAGTTGATCTTTCGAGAAAAAGGCTGGATTCCGCTGGGCTCGTGTCCGGTTCGATTTGAAGGTGAGACTGGTTGGGTCGAAGCCGGTGATAGTGGAAAGATGGTGTTGAGTTCTCCGGCGCTTTTGGCCGGGAGATCCGTCGAAGAAATTGGTGGCTATCCCGCGACGTTCCACGTCCGTGACTTCCTGGACTGTGTCAAGACCCGTCGTCACCCGAAAGGGAATGCCCAGGCAGCCTGTAATGCGCACATCGCCTGCCACGCAGCGAACATCGCCCTGCACCTCAATCGGCAGGTTAAATACGATAACGCAACGAATCAATTTATTGACGACGAACAGGCCAATCGTCTGAGGTCGGAGGCATTACGAGAACCGTGGAGGCTGTAACGGTGCGAACGACGTATGTCCTGCATCGTTTGACTTTGCCTCGCGTTTCCTCTCGAAAACGGAACCTTATCATGCGTACCATCATGCGTACCAAAACAATCATGCGAATCAAAACGAGTCCCCTCTTTGCTCCGTTGGCTTTCTTGTTCGTCATGCTATGTGTCCTGCTGGTTTCCCCAGTGCGTGCCTTTCAAGGGCCCACGGTGGCGGACGAACAAGAACCGATCCTGCTGGCAGTGTTGCGTTCTGATGCGGCGGCGGCTGAAAAGGCGTTGGCTTGCAAGAATCTGTCGATTTACGGTTCCGAGCGGGCGGTGCCTGAGCTGGCGAAACTGCTGCCCGATCCACAGCTCTCCTCGTGGGCGCGCATTGCCCTGGAGGCAATCCCCGGTGAAGCTGCCAACGCCGCGTTGCGGGACGCTGCCGATCGCCTGGCCGGTCGTTTGCAGGTGGGCATGATCAATTCGATTGGCGTTCGTCGTGACCCACAGGCTGTCGATTCCTTGACTGAAAAGCTGCAAGACGGCGATGTACAAGTGGCGTCTGCCGCTGCGGTGGCACTGGGGCACATCGGAAATGCTGCGTCGACAGACGCGCTCCGGGCGGCATTGGCAACGACTTCAGGTGCGGTACGGTCCGCCGTGGCGGAGGGCTGTGTTCTTTGCGCTGAGCGATTGTTGGATTCCAAAGGTGGACGCGTTGCGGCTACGGAAATCTACGACCAGGTGAGGATGGCCAATGTCCCTATGCAGCGAATTGTCGAGGCGACACGCGGCGCGATTCTAGCTCGCCAGCAGGCCGGTATTCCCCTGCTGATCGAGGCCTTTCGATCAGCCGACAAGCGGTTGTTTCAGCTGGCGTTGGCGACATTCCGTGAATTTCCTGGCGGTGAGGTTGACCGGGCCCTGGCAACCGAGCTGGTAAGCGCCCGGCCGGTAAGAGCAGCCTTGATGGTGCAGGCGATGGCAGACCGCCCAGAAACCGTGGTTCTGACAGCTGTACTTCAGGCCGCACGAAAAGGTGATACTCGAGTGCGTCTCTCGGCAATCGACGCGTTGCGTCGCGTGGGTGACGATTCGTGCCTAGCTACGCTGCTGGAGCTTGCTGCTGACGATGACGCGATGCTAAGCGAAATGGCAAAGGCAACCCTGGCGGAGCTTCCCGGACAAGGTGTTGACCAGCAGCTCGTGGCGCTCCTGTCCACGGCGAGAGGTGGCAACTATCCGCTTTTGCTGCAATTGGTTGGACAACGCCGTATTGCCGCAGTACCCGTGGTTGCAAAGGCACTGGATCATGCGGACCCCGTAGTTCGCCGCGCTGCGCTTTTGGCGTTGGGGGAAACTGTCTCTCTGGAGCAGCTTCCCATGTTGCTTTCCGAGGTTGTCAAGCCTCGCCATCCTGAAGATGCCCCTGTGGCGCAACGGGCGTTGAAGCTGGCGAGTGTGCGGATGCCGGATCGCGCTGCCTGTGCCGTGCAGCTGGCGGGTGCGTTTCGACAAGCTCCTGCGAAAACCAAGAATACACTATTGGAAATTCTGAGTGACGTTGGCGGCAGTGTAGCACTTGAGACGCTCGCGACGGCGGCCAAAGCGAAAGATCCCCAGTTGCAGGATACGAGTAGCCGATTGCTGGGCAAGTGGAACAGTGTTACTGCTGCACCGGTGCTCTTGGACCTGGCCCAAACCGGTCCCGCAGAGAAATATCGGATCCGCGCGTTGCGGGGGTACATCGGCCTGGCGCGAAAGTTTGCGATGTCCGGTGAACGACGCGCCGCAATGTGCCAGAACGCGTTCGACGTGACGCGTCGAACGGCAGAACGCAAGCTGGTACTGGACGTGCTGAAGTTACATCCCAGTCCCGCCGGACTCCAACTTGCCGTCAAAGCCATGGAAAGTCCCGAACTGAAGGCTGACGCCACGGCGGCCGCATTGGTGATTGCACAGAAAGTGGGGGGCTCGGGAGCCAATGCCCAGAAATTACTGGCTGGCGTGGGGCTCGACAAAGTGAAACTGGAAATCATCCAGGCACAATACGGAGCCGGTACGAAGCAGAAGGATGTCACTGAGTTGTTGCGTAAACATGCCAGTGACTTGCCGTTAATTATGTTGCGGACGCAAAGTTACAACACGAGTTTTGATGGTGACCCAGCGCCCGGAATCGTGAAGCAATTGACCATTCGCTATCGCATGAATGGCAGGCCGGGTGAAGCGTCCTTTCCGGAAAACGCTTTGATTATCTTGCCTATGCCGAAATAAATCGGTGCCTGCTGGAGCCGCTTGCGAGCAGGCCATGCGGGTAGTCTNTGCGCTGTGTTGCCGGTGCGCTGTGTTNNCGGTGCGCTTCGACGACATTGCTCGCCTTGGGTTTCGGAGCCGGCTATACCTCCTNGGCGGTGGTGCTGGCAAGGTTTTTTGGGTCCGGTGTTTTTGCCCAGGTGCTCGGGGGCAATTACCTGATTGCAGGAATCTTGCAGGCCATTTCCCGGGACTGGCTGGTTAGCCGTATGACCTCACGGGCAGTTACCGGATCGCATTTATCAGTGCCGCATTGTTGAGCACGCTGGGGGCGCTTTGCACATGGTTTCTGCGTGTGCCGTCGCCGCCTGGTGGGATCGAATCAATGCCAGGATGATTCGTCGCGTGGCGCGGTCTAGCGGTATCTTATGGTGAAATCCACTTCCGTGACTCGACACGTGGTTTGCGGTGACAAGGGATGCATTCGAATATCGAGTCGGTTGTTCCCCTGGGCCACGGGCGGCATTGTAAAACGCAGTTGACTCTGACTTTGTTTTGTGGCGATGAGGCCACGATCATTGAGCTGGATCTGCAAACGGGAGACGTCGCTGGCAGAGATCGTCAACTCGGTTGACTCCAGTGTACGGTCCGCGGCGGCCTTGGCGAGATCATCTGCAATGAAGAACTGCAAGCCGCAATGATTGTGTCTGGCAGTCAGTAACGCAGGCAGTTGTTTGTTACCACCTTCTGAACTCGTCTGGTTATCCATGTCGACGGTGATCAGGTAACGCTTGTTTTTTTTGATCAGCGCAGCCGGGTCGCCGATTTCCTGTAATGCTAGGCGTTTGTTGCCACGAAATGGAAAAGGACCATGGCAATCGTAATTGAAGAGGTAGACACTAGTGGCCCCCTGAGCCCAGATGGTGGCGGCACCCGCGCGGAGCATTTCCAGTGACGCATTGGTGACACCTTGTTGTTTGGGTTGCCTGTAGCTGCGGACGTAGTACTCGAGTCCTCCTGCGACCACGCAGTTTGTTCCGGTTGTCAGCTCGACAAACGCCGGGAGGTTCGCATTCATGTCGAGATAGCCTGGTGCCATTGGAATCACCATGTCGACCCAATCATTGCGAATCCATGTGGGTACATCCAGGCCGATCTGTTGGCACTCATCCAGGTGTGGAGGTACCCGAACCAACAGCCGCAGTCGCTGGCCCTTGGTTTTTCCGATGGCGTCCAGTTTTTGACGCACCGCGGCGATGAACTGATTCATGATCGGTTTCCCCTGATCTTCAGTGCCGTGCTTGAAGTAGTAGGGGTGACGCAAGAAATCCATTTCGAAACCATCCACCTTATAGCGGCTGCAGATTTCCGTGATGATGGCCAGCTTGCGTTGACGGACCGCTGCGTGTGCGTAATCCATAGCCCAGGTGTACTTGTAGGGGCTGCTGTACCAGGGCGGGATTGCCTTGCCAATCAGCAGCTGCCTGCGCGCTTGTTCCCAGTGGCTGCGCAACGAGGGCCAGCGGTCCACATAGTCCTTGTGAATGTCATTCATGCGCAGTGACGGCAAAAACAATAAGCCCTGCTCGTGAGCGCGACGTTGCCAGACTTCCAGCGGGTCAATTTCACGCTGGTTCAATGAGAGGACGTTGTTGGCGACTCGTTTGAAGTAGGGATCTTCAAATTGACCGTCTGGGACATGCCGTCCGTCATAGATTTCAGCCACCCGCGTGGGAAACCACATCTGGTCGTCACTGAATTGGGGGCACGGCAGAAAGGCCTCGATTTGTGTGCCCGGCAGGTCATTCAAGACGTGGCACAACTGATCTTCACCCATCGGTGCGTCGAACTTATAGAAAACGGGGGTGCCACAATCGCTGTTCAACAGCAACCTGGGTGGCCAACTCACCTTTGTGCGTTCGGCGCTGTTTAGTGACGTGGCCCACAAGAGACTTGCCAGTGTCAGGGCAAATGGAAGTCGCGGTGTCATGAAGTTGTTTCCCTCAGAGGAGCTGGCTTGGGTGTTCCGGTACGACGTCGCCTCCGGCTCAGCTAACTGTGGCCTTGTTGCGCAACTACCCATGTGTCCCACCAGTGGTGTGGATAGTCATATGGCTGTGACCGTTGCCGCCAGCGTCGGGTGTATCAGTGACGGAGCGGTTCAGGATCTCACCTGGACCGGCAGGCGGTACCACGCGTTGTAGAGATAGCCTTTGAGGTTCCAGGGTACGGTTTCCGGCTGGACCGTGCCGGCTGAGTCGATAGCACGCAGGGTTAACTGTTTCGTGGTAGCCGAGATAGGTATGGTTGCTTTCCACAAGCACCAGCAATATTCTCGCGGCGGTGCCAGTAACTCCGCGCGGTGCCACGCTTTGCCTCCGTCGGCGGAAATCTCGACGCGTTCAATAGTCTGTTCTGAATGACCAGGCGGCAAGGCGTAGCCATGAACGGTGATTTTTCCGGTGGCAATTCTGGCATTCGCTGCAGGGCTGCAAATGGCCGAGTTGATCGGAAAGCTATAGATCGGTTTCGCGGCGGCCCATTCAGCGGCATCACCGTTTGAGATCAGCTTATAGGCGTTGGCGACGTAGTGGTTTTCCGAAGGCCGGTCGCTGACCACAATCCGGCCGATCCACTTGACGCTGCGAGCTCCGACGTACCCCGGTACCACGGTCCGTACTGGATATCCGTGGTCCGGAGGCAGCGCTGCGCCATTCATGGTGGTAGCCAGCAGTGTACCATTCCCCAGTGCTGTTTTTTCCAGGCCTTTTGCGATGGGAATCGAAGCCCCAAACGGAAAGGTGCGTCCGCCTTTTTTGACTTCATCGATGCTTTCGAACCAGATATGTTTAGCTTCGTTCTTCAGACCGGCCAGCCGTAGTACATCTGCGAGACGCACGCCTCCCCAGCGTGCATTTCCAATCGGACCTGCTGCCCATTGGACACCACCGACTTTTTTGACAAGGCTGTGTTCGCTGCGGCGATTTCCGGCACAGGTCATCGTGGCGGTGACTTCCGTCTGGGGAAACCGACGGAGCATGTCTGGAATCGACAGACTTAGCTTGTTTTCGACCAGGCCTTCCACCTTGAGGCGAAACGTATTCAGATCGACTTTGGGTACAGGAGCATGGCTGCGGACGTAAAAGTGTTTGACCGGCGTTTCCCAGGCCTCTACCAGATGATGCAATGCCGGCTCGGCGTTCATTGGCGTTGTGCCGTGGACAATGAGTTGCTTTTCGGGCGTCTGCTGCGGCGTGGCGTACGCTGGCGGGCCCGCCAGCAAGCCCAGCGCCGTACTGGCGCTTGTGATTCCTAACCAGGAACGCCGCGTCAAAGTTTGGGGCGAGAATAGCTGGTAGTGCATGGTTGTATCCCTCCGTGTGGTGCCAGCCCGGCCAGTGGCGTCCGGTGGTGATCCTGTCAGTTTGTGAAAACCGGCTGCGTTAGGTGTAGCAGATTGGGTACCTATTTGCGACTCGCTACAGCCGGAATTGTTGACTCTGACAGCGCCTTATACACTGTTGCTGCAGCATCTGAAAACGCTCAGATGCTGGCCTGGGAATGTCCTGGTGTTACATCGCCGGCTACGGCTTATCAACGGCAGGCCGACCTTCTCGTGACGAGGCGCGTAGCGTACGATGCTTACCGTAGGTGATCGCCTCCGACCATGAGGTGGAGCCGTCATTTCACGACTCAGCTGCCGGCGGGTGCGGTAGCCGCTGGGGCCCGGTGAGAGAACCAGGAAAGCCGTCATGTTTGTGATCAGGAACCGAATCTTGGACTCGGCTGGCTGGCTGTGGGTCTGTTTTCTGGCAGGTATCTATCTGATGGTTGCCCAGCCGATCCAGGCCGACCCGGTTGCGCGGTGGGATTTTGATGGCGAACCCGGTAAACGCATCATCCGGCAGGGGAACGTGCAGCGAGGGCAACCGGGGCCTCGTCCTCCTGAATTTCCTGATATGACTGCCGACAATACGAGCGTTCGATTCGATGGCCAGGGTTCGTATTATTCCATTCCGGATGAAGGTGCTAACAGCCGGTTTGATTTTACCAATGGCGATGCCATTAGTATTGAAGCCTGGGTGCGTCTGGAAGGAAGTGGTACGGGACTACGCTATGTCGTTGGTAAAGGACGCACAAACGCAGCTGGTTTCGCCCGTGACAATCAAAATTGGGCACTTCGTCTTGAGTCGGTGCGTGGGGTAGCCCGGCTAAGTTTCTTGTTTGCTTCAGAACGTAGTCGTAGTCGCGAACACTGGCACCGTTGGACATCGCAGCTGGGGTTTCAGACCAAAACCGGTTGGCACCATGTTGCCATTGCCTATCGCTTTGGACAGCCGGAGACGATGCAGGGATGGGTCGATGGCCAGGTGACCCCAGGGGTCTGGGATTTAGGTGGTGCCACCAGGAAGTTGCCAGTAGTAGATAACGATGCGATTTGGATTGGTTCCTCTCTGGGCGGGAACCCCCCCAACAGCTTTTGGGGCTGTCTTGATGCGATTGCGATTCATCGAACTTTGCTTACCGACAAAGTGATTGCCAGTCGATTTCGTCGCCGCGGTGGACCGCAAGTGGTCGGTCCTTTACCGGAGGTAATGCCCCAGGTGCCGGATGTGCCAGTGGGGCGCGTGGTGGTGACTTTTGCGGAAGGCCTGCCGGCGCAAGATCGGTGGTTGAATACGGGGGAGAAATGGCCACCGGAAACAGCCCGCTGGGTGGGGCAGGAATTCTTGCTGCCGCGTCTTCCTTTACGGTACGACAGCTGGGGAATCCGCACAGGTTGGAAAGCACCGGTTCTGGTGCGGATGGCTGCTGATGTTCAGTTGACGCCAGGAACACACCGCATGTTGTTGCGCGGACGGGGACTGGCTCGTTTATGGGTCGATGGTGCCGTCGTCGTGCGGACAAAACCGATTGTCGGTGCACCGCCCAATGGCGAGGAGCTGGTGACTCCGTTGGCAACGCCACCACTGCCGGGGCTGCGCGTTCATGGCTACCACCAGCAAGAAGTGTTGGGCAGCGTGACGGTCGAGACTGCACAACCAAAAAGATGCCGGGTCATCCTGGAACTGGTGGTCGGTGGAAAGAACCATTGGACTGCTACAGGGGAAGTTTGTGTGGCGATTGAATCCGCTGACGGCCAGACCTACAACGTGTTGCGTCCACTGCAATTGCAGCCGAGCGGGCAGTCAGAGCTTCCTTTGACGGATCTTAAGGTTGCCCCGGTCCTCGACAAGATTGAGGCGTCCTTAAGCACATACGATGATCGAACACGACGGCAGGCCGCAGCGTCACAAGACGCGTTTTGGCGGCGTCGCCATAAACTGGCACAGGCAGTAGTACCGATAGACTCGGCGCCAACGCAGACGATTGACGAATTCATTCGAGCCAAGATTGATCGCGCACAAGCGAACGTAACTGTCGCCCCACTGCTCAGTGATCAGGCGTTTCTGCGACGTGTGTATCTGGACACCGTTGGCGTACCGCCGACAGTCGCAGAAGTCGACAGTTATTTCGCGATTCCCAGTCCGCGTCGCCGCGCGGAGGTGATTGAGCAACTGTTGGGAGATCCGCGCTGCGCTGACCATGGAATGAGCTTTTGGCTGGACTTGCTGGCAGAGAACCCCACCTTGATCAATGCATCGCTCAACAGCACAGGCCCCTTTCGTTGGTTTTTGTATGAGGCGTTGCGAGACAACAAGGCACTGGACCGCATGGTTACGGAATTGGTCTTGATGCGCGGTGGCCGTCACGAAGGGGGTAGCGCGGGGTTCGCCATGGCAGCTGAAAACGACGCCCCTTATGCCGCGAAGGCACACATTCTCTCGTCGGCGTTCCTGGGTATTGAATTGCAATGTGCCCGTTGCCACGACGCGCCGTATCACAGCACGACACAGGAAGACTTGTACTCTGTGGCGGCCATGTTGCAGCGCAAGTCGGTGACGGTTCCAGCGAGTAGCCGGGTGCCAGCTTCCTTTTTCGAAGACAAATCTCGAGAATCGCTCATCCAGGTTACCCTCAAGCCAGACCAGAAGATCGTTGGGCGGTGGCCGTTTGCGAAAGTTACCGGTGTTGTCGACTCGCCACAACTTGACCAGTTGTTGCAGGACACGACAGACTCACGCGAGCGGCTTGCCGCATTGATCACGACCGCAGACAACAAACGTTTTGCGGCGGTGATCGTCAATCGTCTCTGGAAGCAGCTGATGGGAGCTGGCCTGGTTGAACCAGTGCACGATTGGGAAGGTGCCCAGCCGAGTCACCCTGACCTGCTGGCATGGCTGGCGCGGCAATTAGTGATGCATGACTACGATCTGCGCACGATACGGCATTTGATTTTGTCGTCACGGGTTTATCAGAGTGAAGCGACAGGACAGAATGCGCTGGCTGATCCCAAGCAGCGGTGGTTTCATGCGCCCGACTCACGGCGACTCACGGCTGAGCAGATTGTTGACTCGATGTATGTGACGACAGGGACGCGCATGGATGTCGAAGAATTGACATTTGTCCACGACGGCCGCCGCGATATTGGAAATCGACTGACGCTGGGCCGTCCAACCCACGCTTGGATGTTTGCTAGTTTGAATAATGAACGCGATCGCCCAAGTCTCTCACTACCCCGTGCGCGGGCGGTGGCAGATGTCCTGGAGGCCTTTGGTTGGACAGGGTCTCGTCAAAATCCGGTCGTGGCTCGGGATAACGCTCCCAGTATTCTGCAGTCTGGGATACTGGCAAATGGGACGCTGGCAATGAAGGTGACCCGTGCTGCGCACCGTAGCACGTTGGCGCAACTGGCGGTGGAGGCGGAATCCGTGGAGGCCTTGGTACGGCTGATTTTTTTGCGAATGCTGTCGCGTCAGCCCCAGGATGACGAGCTGGCCGTTTTTACCAGCGCGCTGCAAGCAGGATTTGAGGATCGTCTGGTTCCTGTCGACGAGATCAAGCAACCACCAGTATTACCAGCATTGCGACAAGTGACTTGGTTTAATCATTTGCGGCCAGATGCCAATAAGATCCAGCAAGAAGTGGAACGTCGCGTTCGCGCCGGTCCGCCACCGGATCCACGGTTGCGCACTGCCTGGCGAGAATCTTACGAAGATCTCGTCTGGAGCTTGTTGAATCACGCGGAATTTGTCTGGGTACCGTAACACACACCTATACCAGCAGGCAGGTGTTCTCAGCGAGATGGGCGAGAGACGACAAGGAGTTGTGGGATGAAATCGATAAACAAGCTGACTCGTCGTGATTGCCTCGTGGGTGGGGCCGCAGTGGCGGCAGGCTGTGTCGTTCCACGCAGTGGACTGTCTGCCAGACAGGTGATGGGAAAAGCGGAGCACGTGATCTCGATCTGGCTGGGTGGCGGGATGGGGCAGGTTGACACCTTTGACCCCAAGCGGCGAGGTGATCCAAAAAAGAAACAGTCTGGCTCGTATTACGACGCCATTGAAACCGCGGTTCCAGGTGTGCAGGTGTGTGAACATCTCGCGCAGATGGCTCCACTGATGGATCGCGTCACAGCGGTCAGAACAGTCCATCACAAAGTCATCGATGAGCATGCGGCCGCCACGAATCGAATGCACACCGGTAGACCGATCAGCGGAACGATTACCTACCCGTCGATCGGATCGATTGTCGCACACCAGCGCGGGGCCGCAGACACCAGTGTGCCGGCGTATGTGTTGATTGGCTATCCGAATGTCACACGTGGCCCCGGTTTTTTGGGTGCCAGACATGGTTACTTGTACCTCACCGATACCAGCCAAGGGCCAGCGGGTTTGTCACGACCTGCCGGGATTACGCCAAATCGGCAGGCTCGGCGTGCGCGATTTCTCGAAGTACTACGCCGGAACGTGCGCCCTGGTCGCGTCCGGCAATTGCGCGAGTACGATGCGGTTATCCAGCAGGGACTTCAGCTCAGCGGCCCTGAATTTGCAAGTGTGTTTCAACTTGACAAAGAACCACCCCGGCTGCGCAGTCGCTACGGCGGTGAGTTCGGGCAGCGTTGTTTGTTGAGCCGGCGTTTGATCCAACGGGGTGTGCGATTTATTGAAGTTTCCCACAACCTCAACTTTCTGAACGGAGCGGGCTGGGATGTGCATAATGAAGGGATCCTGCAGCAGCACAAGCTGATCCAGGAACTGGATACGGCGGTTTCTGCGCTCCTGATTGATCTGGGAGACAAACGCCTACTCGACAAAACACTCGTCGTGATTACCACTGAGTTTGGTCGCCCTCCAGAATTCGATAGCGCCGGCGGTCGGGGGCACCAGGGTACGGCGTTCACCTGTGTACTGGCAGGTGGTGGTCTGGCGCACCGTGGCGCGTGGGGAGAGACGGACGAGCTGTCGAAAAATATTGTCAGCCGGCCTGTTGGCGTGCCCGACTTCTTTGCAACCGTACTGGCGGCAGTCGGGATAGATGGTGCGAAGGAGCTTTACGCCGGTGAACGGCCTGTGCCGATTACCGATCGAGGCCGGCCGATTGCCGAACTTTTCAGTTGAGACGCACTGATCGTCTTAAAGCATTTCCGGTCGCTGTGACCGCTGGTGCTGGTGTCGGTGGTCTCCGTACTTGAGTGTATTGAGCCAGTATGATGCCTGCCTGTGAGTGTGGTATCCTGGCGGCTGAGTTACCAGGCGAGCGTTGTATTACTGCAATGTCTGGAATCGGTGAAATGGTCTGCGCATCTTGCCGGCAGGGAACGTACGGCATCCTGTACGAACATCACAGCTCGTTTCGAGAATGCCGTGCACACACCAGTCCGCGGCACCAGGGGCGATGGGAATCAAATGCACAGGTACACCCGGTGGTTATGGTGCAGTCTGGCCTGCTGGTTCGTGGTGGAACTACCCATCGTAGCGGCCCGGGAGCTTGACGTCTGGGAGCCGCAGAGTGGGGTATGGCAGACAGAGGATGACTCAGGCAGAGGGAAGTCGCTTGCTGCAGAGTGGGGCGAGATGGTTTCCACAGCCTGGTACGGTGATTTTGTCTTTTCTGGTTCCCTTGTTGTACCCGCGGCTGAAAGACGCGGTCCGCAAACCGCGATTCTGGTGCGATACGCGGGATTCAGTGAGTGCTATAAGCTGGTTCTGGACTGGTCGAATTGGCGGGTCACGCTGATCGAAAACCACAACGGCAAATCGGCGGAACTTGCAGTTGTCAGAGTTGATCGCATGCCCGTCGGGGCGTCAATGCGTTTTTACGTGCGTGTACGGGAACAACAGCTGACGCTCAAAATTGGCGAGCGAGCGATCGTTGCACAAGCGGATCTGCGGATTCCTGGCGGACGTGTTGGACTGGCAGTTCGCAGTGGCGAGCTGCAATTTTCGAACCTGGCTGTCACAGGATCACCGTCCCCGGATTACGTCTTTCATTACAACTACGCCTTGCCTGCGGCGCTACGCAAGCAGCCGCTCTGGCATTTTCTCAACGAATGCGGGAATGAGCTGCGAACGCGTTATCCAGCATTCAGAACACGCGGCCAATTCGAGTCCTATCGACAACACCTCCTCGCCGGTGTCCGGCGTAGCCTGGGGCTTGATCCCTGGCCACCCAAATCGCCTCTCAAGGCACGCCTTGTTGGCAAATTAGACAGAGGTTCCTATTTCATCGAGAAGGTGCTGTTTGAAAGTCAGCCTGGCTTCAAAGTTGACGCATTGCTCTACGTTCCCAAGCATGTTGAATTTCCAGCGCCGGCGGTGTTGTCACCAGCGGGTCACTGGTGGGACGACGTGTTTTACCCTGACGTGGAGCAAGGTCGGCACATTGGATTGGTCAAGAACGGATATGTCGTGCTTGTTTATGATCCGGTTGGGCAAGGGGAAAGAGCCTGGTTGGGGCCTCACAACCAACTTCGCAAGCAGATCGGTCTGGCTGGCATGGACGCATCCGGCTTGATGTTCTGGGATTCGATCAGAGCGATCGATTATCTTTGCAGCAGATCCGAAGTAGACAGCTCAAAGATTGGTGTTACAGGTGTTTCGGGAGGCGGTTTCAACACAGTGCACACGGCACTGCTCGACCCGCGTGTTAAGGTCTGCGCGCCGAATGGCTACGCGACGACGATCGAGGCATTGGTGAAACGTGCGACTTACGGTTGCTGTGGACACACGCCCAATCTTTGCCAATATGGCGATCACGGGGAGCTCTACGCATGTTTAGCTCCCAAGCCGACGCTGATCCTGGGCGGGTACACGGATGTTGTCGCGGACAGGGTGTTGCCGATCTACGCACGGTCTCTGGCAGCTTACCGGTTGTATGGCGCAGAAGGTTCGCTGTCGTATTTTCTTGATCCAGATGTTGGTCACACCTATTCGTTTCCCGAGCGGGTGCGAATGATCCACTTTTTCAACAAGCATTTGCGGGGTATCTACGACCCGGACGTGGCCGTCAAGGCACAAGCCGAAAACGAGTTGCTCAAACGTGAGTCCGGTCTTCTCAAGGTGTTTCCGGATGGAGAGTCTAAAGGTGTTGCGGTCGTCGAACTGGTCAAGTCGTTTCTGCAGCGTAATCAGAAGATCGTATCGCCGCCCACCACGATCGCAGAGGCGCGGGAATTTCAGCAACGGATCCGTGAAGACCTTATTTCACATATGGGTGATATGGCGCCTCCAAGTCCGCCACGTGTCGTCAGTGATGACGGTGTGCTGGGGTATCAGGCTGTGCGAAATATCATGCTGGAAACGGAACGCGAGATCCCGGTTCCTCTGCAGGTGCATTGGCCTGCCCAGGATACACCAGTCCGGGGACTTGTGATCTACTTGCAGATGTCAGCCCGTTATCCGAACGGAAGCCGACCGAAACGAGAGATGATTCAGGCACTGCTCGCGGAGGGGTTGGTAGTTGCCGACCCCCAAGTCCGTGGATCCGGGTCGACAGTTCCTGCGGCAGAACCGACTTTTCAATTGCTCTCATTGGCCATGGGAAAGCATCTCTTTGCGACACGCATTTTCGATCTTCTTCGTGTGGTTGATTTTC
>PBOG01000067.1 GCA_002724245.1 Planctomycetaceae bacterium | reverse complement strand
CTGCCAGCGCCCGATGCACGCTGGAGTTTTGAAGGCGATGCGCGTGACAGCGTGGGAAAGCATCATGGTGATCTGCACAGCGGAGCCAAAGTGCGTGGTGGGCGTCTGATTCTTGACGGGGTGGCTGCCAATGTGAGGTCGGCGCCTCTCGATCGTGACATCCACGAGAAGACATTGGAGGCATGGGTCGCGTTGGCCAACCTCCAGCAGCGTGGTGGTGGTGTGATCGGACTCGACACGCCACAGGGACAGTTCTTCGATTCGATTGTCTTTGGCGAGCTCAATCCGCAGCGTTGGATGGCCGGTAGTGACTTCTATCGCCGCTCACAGGATCCGGGTGGCGTGGAGGAGACGGCTCAACCTGACGAGTTGATTCACGTGGCGATCGTCTACGCTAAAGACAATTCGATTACGGTTTATCGCAACGGGCAACCTTACGGCACAACTTACCGGAAGGGAACGTTGCACCCGTTCTTGAAAGGGAAGTCACGCTTTCTGTTTGGGCAACGCCTGTCGGGTGTGAATCCACCACTCGCTGGCGAAGTCGAGGAAGCTCGGGCTTATTTCAAAGCGCTTAGTCCCGCTGAAGTGGCGGCATCGTACCAGGCCGGAGCGGCTGGCGTGACCGCTGAGGAACTCGCTGCGGTCCTGACGGGGGAGCAACGCGATCGGCTTGCCGAGCTGCGTACTGCAGGAGAGCGGGTGCGGGAGAAGCTGGCCGGGCTGCGGGTCAAAGCGGGGGATCCCTGGACCGCCGCCTTGGCAGATGCCCGTTCCAACAGGGCGAATCCGCTCCATCCCTGGCATCAGTCGGTGGTACAGGGAGCCTCAGCAGAGCCGCACGAGTTACGCGAACGCTGGACGACGCTGGCCAATTACTGGAAAGCGGAGGTGCGTTCACGGCGCGAGTTCAATCAACGCCAATATGAGAACCTCTGGGACCTGCGAGGCGAGCAACAACGCCAGTGGTTCCGCTACGGGAGTATGCTTGATGCCGCTGGCAGAAAGGATCCGACGCAGATTTCTGGCACGCTTCCTGCACACAACGGCGTGTTCAGTATTCCACCGGAAGGCGATCGTGTGGTCGGCGGCATCTTGCCGGCCGCGGTCTATACGCACGGCCTCAGTAGTCGCCATACAGGTATGCTGACGTCGCCCCGGTTTCTTATCGAAACAGACAATATCTTCGTCAGGGTAATGGGGCGCAACAGCTGGGTCCGCCTCGCTATTGAGAATTATCCGCGCGGAAATGGCGGGATCTATCCGGCGGCCCGACTGGACCAGGACGAGGTCGGCTGGGTGCGTCTGGATACTGCTTATCGTAGAGGCTCGCATGCACACCTCGAGTTTTTCACTGTCGACGGCAATTATGGTGACCCGGCACAGCGTCTGTTTTTCGGAGCGGCTCAGGTGGTGTCAGGCAAGCAGGCCACGTTGCCACGAGAGACGACGGTGCCGATTGTCAGCCTGCTGCGGGGCGCGCCGCCCGCCTCGCTGGACGAACTGGCGCTCCGTTACGGCGGGCAACTGCAACGCGTTGTGCAAGCCTGGCAGACGCGGACATTGTCTGAAGATGATACGGCGTTTCTCGACTTCTTTGTGCGAAAACAACTACTCCCCACGACAATCGACGAGTTGCCTCAATTGCGTGAACTGGTGGAACGCTACCGTCAACTGGAGAACGCCATTCCCGTGCCACGGCGAGCTCCTGGTGTGCGGGAAGCAGTCGCCTTCGACCAGCCGCTGTTCGAACGTGGCCAACATACCCGACCGGGGCCGGCGGTCCCGCGCCGAGGCCTGTCGGTGTTGGGGACGGCTCCGTTTGCGACCCGGCAAAGTGGCCGTTTGCAGTTGGCACAGCAAACCGTGTCGTCTGCGAACCCGTTGACAGCGCGTGTGATGGTGAACCGTCTCTGGCACTACCTGTTCGGCCAGGGAATTGTCTCCACCGTCGATAATTTTGGCCAGTTGGGAGCAAAGCCGACCCATCCGGAATTGCTTGACTATCTCGCAACCCGTTTCTCGAGGGCGGAAAAATGGTCGATCAAGAACATGATTCGCTTGATGGTGACCTCCCAGGCCTGGCAGCAAGGTTCCGATGTTTCGGCGGCGGCGCGTCAAATGGATCCTGACAACGACTGGTTGTCACATATGCCCGTCCGCCGTCTGGAGGCTGAAGCGATCCGCGATGCGCTGCTCGCTACTTCGGGGCAGTTGAATCCGCTGCTCTATGGTCCTGGCGTTAATGTGTACTTTGTCAAGAAAACTGAAAATGGTGGGTATCCGAAAGGCCCACTCGACGGGGACCGTCGGAGGAGTGTCTATTTGAGAATTCGGCGTAATGCACACAACCCCTTCCTGGAAGTGTTTGACGCCCCGAAGCCCTCCACGACGCGCGGCCGGCGAGATATTACGAATGTTCCCGCGCAATCATTGACGATGCTCAACGACCCGTTCGTGATTGATCAGTCCGCGAAGTGGGCTGCCGCGTTGATCGCGGATGGTCTGACCAGCACGCAGCGCGTTCGGCATATGTTTGAAGTCGCCCTGAGTCGAGAGCCCGATTCCACGGAACTGTCGATTGCGCTCGATTACTTGTCCGAACATGCCGCTGCTCAAGGTGTCGCGTCGGCCGACATTCCGGGCAGTGCTCCAATCTGGCAGGATTTTGCCCAGTCGCTGTTTTGCCTGAAGGAGTTTATCTATGTCCGGTAAGAAAGCGCGTCGCATCGCGACGCTTACACGCCGCAAGATGCTCGCCCGCAGTTCCATCGGGTTCGGTCTGACGGCCCTCAGCGGCCTGTTGTCGGGGCAGCGGCCTGATCTGTTTGCCAGGGGTGCAGTGAGGGCTTTGCATCCCAGTCGTACTCGACCGCAGCGTGCGAAAAGTGTCATTTTTTGCTTCATGTCAGGCGGCGTTTCGGCAGTAGATACATTTGATCCCAAGCCGAGGCTCATGGTCGACCACGGCAAACCGATGCCTGTTCCGGTCAAGCGGACGATGTTCAATGCCAACGGGAACATCATGGCCAGTCCTTGGGAATTCAATCAGCACGGCAACAGCGGAATGCCAGTCAGCGAACTGTTTCCGCAAATCGCGACGTGTGCGGATGATCTTGCCGTGATTCGCTCGATGACCAGCATCGCACATGAACATGCGCAGGGGAATTACTTCATCCATACCGGCTTTTCGCAGGCCGGCTATCCCAGCGCGGGCGCGTGGATGGACTACGGGCTGGGAAGTGAGAACGAGAACTTGCCTGGATACGTGGTGCTCGCCAGCGGCGGTGCGCCGTTGGGCGGAATCGGCATTTACGGCAACGGGTTCCTGCCAGCGGTGCACCAGGCGTCGATGATCGACTCCAGCCAGGTAGAACCGCTGCCCAACATCGTTCCGCGTGACTCTGCCAGCCGACAGCGGAAGCGTTTGCGATTGATTGAACAGCTCGATCGCCGGCAGCTCTCCCTGCTGGGCGCGAACGAACAGGTGGAGTCAGCGATCCGCAATTACGAGACGGCTTTTCGCATGCAGGCCGCGGTTCCTGCACTGCTAGAGGTTACTGACGAAACCGCAGCCACCCAGCGTCTCTATGGCATGGAATCGCCCGTCAAGGAAACGGCGGCCTACGGACGCCAATGCCTGCTGGCACGAAGGCTGGTGGAGCGTGGCGTACGCTTTGTCGAACTCACCTGTCTCGCGCGGCCATCGGACCCTGGCCAAAGAGGCAACCCGTGGGACCAGCACGGCGGATTGAAAGCTGGACATGCCGAAATGGCGCAGCAGGTGGATCAGCCGATTGCTGGGTTGATCCGCGACCTCAAGCAACGTGGATTGTTCGAGGAAACATTGATTGTCTGGGCAGGTGAATTCGGGCGCACGCCGTTCGCGCAGGGCAGCGATGGTCGCGACCATAATCCGTACGGATTCAGCGTCTGGCTGGCGGGCGGAGGTGTGAAAGGGGGAACGGCCTTTGGCGCTACCGACGATCTGGGCTACCACGCTGTCGAGCATATTTCGACGGTGTACGACCTCTGGGCGACGGTCTTGCATCAACTGGGGGTGGATCATGAATCCCTCACCTACCGTTCCGGCGGCCGTGATTTCCGCCTGACCGATGTACTTGGCAATGTAATGCATGACGTTCTTGCTTGAATCGCGCCAGGTGGAACGGTGCTGCCGCACGAAGCTGTGCATTCGCCCCCGCAGTGGTATTGATTGTCGTGCTCCCGCTATGTTGATCGGCTGCGCGGTTTACTCCGCCCTACAAAACCCATCTGTTACGGTCCCTTCACGACGACAGGCAGGACTACTTGCCGGGNCGACGTTCTATTCCATTGCGCTCATCGAAATCACGCTGGGGGGCTGACGCATTTCAGTAAGGCCGAACCACACCGTATTTATATTTATGCGCACGACACCGATGTTCAAGCGGAGGACTCTGATCTTCCTCCCCATCACGACTTGAACTACTACCCCACACGGAACCGCCGGAATGGATTGACGTACCAAGAAGACGTCCACAGGATCGGTTGTCTGGCCCTGTGTGTGGTATGACGCCAGCGGAAGTTCGCCCCAGTCGTGCGATCTGCCGTCAGTGACAAACATGCCGTGTCGAACAGGTTCCGTCCGGCAATCGGCAACGTAACCACGGCATTGAGCAGCAGCCGATGCGACCGGCAACATGGCGCGTGGCCGGTATTTTCAGACAGAATCGACAGCCCACACTTCGCGCTGAGGCTGGCATTTCACCCGGCTGGCAAAGTTATCGGCGATCCTGGTCCGGCTTTCCCGGCGACTCAATGCGATAGAGATGTTTCTCGCCACGCAGAAAAATAGCGTTCTTTGCGATGGCATAGGATGCCAGGGTGCGTTCGCCAATCGAGTTTTCAGCCAGTAACTTGAAAACAGGTCCTGCGGAGAGGACAACTCCCTTGCCTTCCTCACTTTGCGCATAGATCCGACCGTCCGCGTACACGGGCGAGGCGGAATGATTGCCGCCGATCCGCTTTTGCCAGTGCCGTCGTCCGGTTTTCGCATCCAGGCAACTGGCCAGGCCGTTGTCAGAGATCATGTAAAGTTCCGAATCGACCAGGAGCAAGGAAGGCGTCCCTGGCACGCCACTACGCGTGGACCACTCGACATGTGTGTTCGTGACGTCACCTTTCCCGTCAGGTCGGATTGCGATCAGGCTTGGCGAATGGTACCGCGTGGTGACAAAGACAAGACCGTGCCCGAAAACCGGTCGTGGAACGATGGAATCGCCCACGTAACGCACACGCCAGATCTCGCGACCGGTCTCAGGCTCATACGCGATCACCAGGTCCGTGGCCGGAAAAACTACCTGGCGTCGACCACCGAATTCGATCAACAACGGTGTGCAAAAGGAATATTTCAGCTGATTCGTGATCATCGGACGGGGAGTTTTCCAGAGCACCTTGCCGGTGTTCTTGTTCAGGGCGATCACGAACTGCTCGGTGCGTCCGTCGCAACTGAATATCAAGGCATCGTCCACCACGATGGGCGAGCCACCATTACCCCAGCCCGGGTCAAAACGGATATCTTGGTTTTTCCAGACGACTCGACCTTGCAGGTCGAGGCATGCTGTTCCCTGGTGACCGAAATGAATATAGAGTCGCTCACCTTCGATCAGCGGTGTCGGGCTTGCGTGACTGTTTTTCTCGTGAATGGGTGGCGAAGTTGCGTTGTCCTGAATGAAAATCTGCGTCGACCAGACGTCCCTGCCCGTTTGGGCGTCAATGCACAGGGTCACCAGTCCATGGTGCTTTGATTTGTTTCGCTCTGCAGCCACCGCACTGGTTAGGTAGACGTGCCCCTTGTAGACCACTGGCGACGACCATCCGGTTCCTGGAACAGCCCGCTTCCAGGCAACGTGTTTCGTTGACGACCACTCGACTGGTAGATTCGTAGCTGTCGAGAGTCCCTGTCCGGTAGGTCCGCGGAATCCGGGCCAATTCTCATCTCCACGGACAGCGGTCGCTGCCATCTGGCCGGCAACGAAGCAGAGGGTTGCCAGGATCAACATGGGGTCCGCGATGCAGCTGCGCTCGATTCTCTGATGCACCATTACTTGCCAGCCGTTCTCCAAATTGGCAGTAGTCGTCGCCGGACCTGCCGTGTTCGCGTTCGAAGTTGGTGGCGACCAGCTGGACGAACCGCGTGTGTTTTACAGGAAAACACACGGGCCACACCCCCGCATAAAATCCAGCAGTTGCCAGGGCAGTACCGGGTTACACGTTGTTTGCTGTAACGGCAACAAACACCACGATCATGACTAGATAACCGACAAATAGGAGTAGTTGCAACAGGAGGCTGCAGACACCAATCCAGTAACCGGCCTTCGTAAGGCTAAGCCCGCTGGGGTCCATGCGGCCCGCGTTCATTTGTTTAATATCCTGGCCGCCTAGATGCCAGGCGACGATACCAAAAATGCCGCACAGGAACCATGACAAGATGCCCATCACCAGAACGAGTGTCCCTCGATGTGGTAGCACATTTTGATAGTCCACCTCTGTCGACCCAGCCTGCTCCCAGGGCGTTGTCGCAGAGGGGGAGGCAAAAGGATTGGAGGACGGCGTACTGGTCTCAGACGTAAAGTCGTCCACCGCGTTTTGATGCGGAATCGTAAAGACGTATTCACAAGCGGGACAACGGGCCTGCTTCCCTGCGTGCAGTTCGTCGACGCTGAGCAGCCGGGAGCATGCGGGACACGGGATCTGAATCGCCATAGTGGAATCCGTAAAGTGACGCGAACACCAACTCCGGACTCAGTGATGGCAGAAAACATACTGCCACGCTTGGAGTGCTACTTCCGGGGTTAGAGCCTCTCGCCCAGAATCAAGAGCGTCAGTCGACCTGATCAATGGTTGATCGTACCACGAAACCAACGCTCGCGTCGATCGTATGGATGGGGCTAAGCCCGGCCTCATCAGGCGATGGTGGATTTGCAGGAGACCAGGCGATAGGAGCAGTCAAGTCGTCAACGGCGGGCTGCTAGGAAACGAACGCCTCGCTCCACCTGCCCCAGCCCTCAAGCGACCGCGCTCAGGCGAGATGGCAATTGTGGTTCTTTCGTTTGGCGTAGCCAGCGCATTCGTTCACGCACAGTTGCTCAGGAGGGACAGTCCGAGACTGAATCGCATCGGGTTAGTGAACGCATCGACAGGCAGAGCGTGATTTGCTGTGCAGGTTCTTCCGAACTCAGGAACTAACGGGCGTTTCGTGGGCAGCTCCTGCAGTTGGCAGATCCAGTTGCCACCAGCAGGAATGCGAATGTGGCGGCAGACTCAGTTGCTGTGTCACGGTCAGCCCACCACGACGACCAAGCGCAGCACGAGTATGGCCAGAAGAATGATGTTGACAACAAAGGTAGAGACTCGAAGCACAACCATGTGACGAGCTAAAGTTGCCCCCTGGTGGTTTGCCCGTAGTAACAGAAAGATTGATATCGGATTGGTGATCGCGCCCACCCAGCCACCGAACGGCAGAAACACTGCGGCCACGATCCCAATGATGGTGGCGACTATGGCGGTATACACGCGGTCGTTGCCAGTTGACCTTTGCGCGCGACGCAACAGCAATGACTCACTGTCGGTAATGACAACCGCCTGCTGATGTTCGGATAATGAACCGGTACTACTTTCATCTGTTTTTGGCATAGCATCATCAGGTGACATGGTGACCCCAGACTTTCAGAATGCGGATGGTTCTGGAAAGCGAGGAGATACCTGCACCCCCGCTTGACCTGGGAAGACGGGGGTGCAGGTACCAAGGCCCGCTCTGGCGTGGCACGCTAGAGCACGCGAACCAGTGTTTCTCGGCGCTACGTCTGTAAACGCCTGTTACTCCTTCACGCGTTCGTACACCAGGAACTTGTCGGGCGTTGACTTCGTATTGCGAAAGACTCCTCGCAATTGTTCATACCATTTTCCATCGTGCACCTTGTACACGGAGTGGTACGTTCCGTTGGCATGGTGCACATAGAAATGGTTGACACCTTCCTTGATTTCAATACGCATCGGGGATTCATTCTTTCCCTTGAGTGTCCCCTCCGCATCGTACCATTCAAGCACTTCAGTATTCTTGGTAATTCGTTTGATACGATACGATCCGTTCTTATACACGTGCTTCCACGATCCTGCGAGTTTTCTCCACTCCGCTGCCACGCCGCTATCCTCTGGACTCGTTTTCAGCACCATCCGTAATTGATGGTATTTGACACCTTTCCTGAGCGATTCCCAATCTACTTGGGGGCGTTCCGACGCGTTTTCACGCGCGGCTTCAAACACTTGTCTCCGCGCGTCACGAACTTTGTCACGTCCCTCCTGGTCGGCGGGACGTAACGCAGTGTTGAAGAGGTGGAAGATGCGGTATTTGTGCGATTTCGTATCTGCGGTTGAGCTGACCAGGCGAGTGAGTCCCCACATCTTGAAACTCGGATCGACTTCGATGATCTTTCTCCAGTTCGGAGCAGCCAAAGTGCGCTCTGCGTCAACGTACTCGCTTTCACGTCCCGCGGCCGGCTGCCAATAACCAAACCGGGTTAAATCCGCGTCTCCTTCAGGAGATCCCTCGTAAGCGACAATCTCGTAGGTCTCCGTATGGAGTATTGTTCGCGCTTTGTTCGTTCGCTCAAACAGCCCGTCAAAGTCAATTTCCTTGTCCAGTGCTTTCCGCACTCCCGACCAATTTACTTCACGCCGCGAATCATCCAACGAATTGTAGCCACGCATGGTGATGTATTGGTACGGAGATTTGTCTGCGTTGTCCAGTTTCAGTAGTGTCCAGAATAGCATGCGGCCGGATTGACATTGAACCGTATGGATTTGCTGCCACGCGGTTTCCACGTTGATGTATTCCTCATCACCTCCTTCTGGAACCGACATGTAGTCCAGTGCGATGTAGTTATAGGGGCGATTTGCCGCTTTGATCCTGTCGGCAAGTGGCTGCTTGGGATGGGGCTTTGCGGGCTGCGCCGCCTTATCGGATTGCTGCTTCTCCTCCCCGGCCTCTGCCGCTGCGTCTATGGCCTTGCTGGCCTTCAATTCTCCGAGCGTCAGGCACGCCTGGAAGCTGATAATCAGCAACACAATCGGGATTTGAAACATCGCATTACAGATCGTTCGCTTGCTCATCTTCCGTATTTCCTCATTGACAGAGTTCAGGAAACGATACTTTTCAACAGGTCTCTTGGCGACTTCGGGCTCCGCAGACTTTTGGCACAGTATTCTAAAACGGTTTGAACATCCAAACTTGTCTGTGAAACTTGACCCGCAGCAACTCGAGAAACCAACGATACCCAAAGAAGTCAGACGCAAAAGATCCACCGCGGAGAACCATGGGGAACGCAAGGAATGGGTGAACGTGTGCCGGAAAAGTGTCAATCGACTCGGGCTGCGAGACGTGTTCTCGGGTGTGTGGGGCATTGGCTCGAACAGCACTCCATGCCAGGTACAGGCCAACGAGACCAATGCCGGTGAAGACGAGTTGCGCTATCACGGTACCGTCATGCATAATTTGGGATGCCATATCTTATTCTGACTGGCAATTCGCCTTGAGCCTGTCGCTGCTCCGCAATACGCAGAGAGCTCGCTGCAGTATAGAGACCGTTGTGGCCAGAGAGGGTGTGTAAAAAATGAGAAAATTTACACACCCCTGCCAGGTATTTGGGGCGGGCCGGGCAACGGAACCCGCAGCAGGAATTTCTGGGTGGCTGCTTTGTGAAGTCGCAGTTGAGCAACCACTTTTGTATTGCGGCGCTGCCACTCTCTCCAGTCTGAGTGCGGCCGAGGAAACAAACTCTTGAGGCCGGCGAGGATTGGGGAGCTGCCGTAATACTTGTGGCCGTCGCTGTACACTTGTTTCCTGGTGTCGACGAGATGCCGGACTAGGTTTTGGCGGTCTATCCCTTACCATCCCTGAAAAAAGGGCAGACAGCTGCCCCTGGCCATTACCGTGTCGGCAGCTGTCGCCGAGCTGATTCGGAATTACTAGGGTCGGCTATAAGTCCGGCAGGTTTGCTCAGTGTGAACTTTGGCTTGCACTGCAAGCCAAACGGGGTGTCAGTATGTGTCACCTTGTGTCAACGTGACACAGTGGGTAAAGTTGGTTTTTGTTGCTATTGAAGGGGAAAACGCTGTTTTCCCGGCGTTTTTGCACTTAGCGGGTGTGGCGGAACTGGCAGACGCGCATGGTTGAGGG
>PBOG01000066.1 GCA_002724245.1 Planctomycetaceae bacterium | reverse complement strand
AGGACCAGCGCGTTCCAGAGCACAATGATCAGCGCCCCGTTTTCTTTGGGGTCCCAGCCCCAGAAGCGGCCCCAGGAGTCGTCCGCCCAGAGACCACCCAGCACGGTGCCGACGAAGCTGAAGAAGATCGAAAAGCAGACCGTGCCGTAGATCATCCGCGTCAAATCGCGACTCACCGAGGCAGGAAAGGAAAGGCTGCAGACCCCGCGCAGCACGTAGAACAGCCCCAGAAAACCTGCCAGGAAGGTGGTCGAGTAGCCCAGTGTGATACAGACCACGTGTGTGGCCAGCCAGAACTGGGTATCCAGTACCGCCTGCATGACGACGAACGTATCCCCTTTCATGGAGGGGACGGCATGGGTCAGTTGGTACCCGACCAGCAGCGTGGAAAAGCCCATCACTGAGGCTACCAGCGTGCCGATTCCCAGCTTGGAAAACCGTTCCAATACCAGCGAGAGAATTACCGATCCCCAGCCGATGAAGACCGCCGAGGAGTAGAGGTTGGTGACCGGTGGGCGTCCCGAGATGTAGATGCGGCCGCCCAGAGCCCAGGTATGGGCCAGCAGTGTAAAGACGATCAGCGCGAAGGCCGCCCGGTTTAACGGCCCGGACCAGCCAAACCAGGCCGCGGCGGCCAGGATAAAGGCGACCACGTAGAGCACCATGCAGTAGTAGAAGGGGGAGAACTGGTTGAAGAAGGTTTCAAACCCGAGCGCCGCTGTACTGACGTCTCCCGGCTGCATTTGTTGCAGCGTGAATTGGTATTCCGCGATTTGCTGATTGAACTTGGCCGGATCGCGCCCATAGGCGGCGAACAGGCCGGCCAGGTCGGCGACCGGCTGGTTGCGCGGTTTGTTTTCCAGTTGGTTGACGAGTTCTTGCACGAACCCCGCGTTGAAGGTCGTCCAGGTGCCCGTCGCGTCTTTGTCTGGAATCATCAGGGGGGGGTGCCGCTGGGCCGTCTGTTGTGCGTCCTGGGCGATCAGGTTTTTCATGTTGGCGATCGCGTTGGTCAGCACCTGTTGTTTGCGTTGCGGGTCGGTTTCCTGGTCTGCAGCCTGGCGAATCGTCTGCAGCACCTCGTCCGGCGCGGTGCCGGCGAACTGGAAGGCTTTGATTAGCGTGTCGACAATGCCGATTTGTCGTTCCAGCGCGAGCACCCGTTTTTGGTAAGCCGACATCGATTCCGTGGTCAGCTTGCGGGCCTCTTCCGCCTGCTGCGTGAGGATCTGCAAACCGGTGGGCTGGCCCTCCTGGTCGGGGACCAGTAACTCACTCAGTGCGTACCGCCAGCTGCCGGGGCGGATCGGCAGTCCCAACGCGTCGACCAGTTCCAGGTCGGTGATTCGGAAGACGCGGTGGGTCAGGCCGTGGGCCGGTCGTGTGACCAGGTCCAGAAACCAACGCATGGCCGGTTGTTTGTTCAGCGTGGTGGCCTGCAGGACCGCTTTTTCCAGGCTTTGTTCATCGACCTTGGACTTGCTCTGCAGGTTCTTGATCAGGCGGTAGGGATCGTATTGGGCTTCCTCCAGGTCCTGCTTGGTGATACTCGGCACCACTTTGGCCAGCGCCGGCTGAATGGACTTGGTCCACTCAACTTCCAGCGTTCCCTGGTCCATGGTCCAGGCAAACTCGACTTTGTCGGAGAGTTGCCGCAGGCTGGTGCGGGCCAGGGTGTCGAGCGGCTTGACCCGTCCCTCGTAGACCACCGGGATCGCCCCCGCCTTGTGCAGGTCGTAGCCACCGATCGGTTGCGGCGCCCGCGCCTTGCTGAGCAGGTAGCCGCCAAACACGACGACCACCACCACGGCTGGCCAGCTGGCGACGACGCTGGTGCGGCTGGCGGCAGGCTCGGTGGCCGGCGTCGGCGCCGCTTTGCCGCGGCGTTTTTTCCGTGCCGTCGTAGCTTTGACCTGTCCCGGTGTGGCCTCTGCGGGCTGCTGCTCGTTGGCCAGGGCTGCCAGCAGGGCGGCCGACTTTTCGCTGAGCGGGTCGCCGTCGGTTTCGTTACCGCGGCGCCGGCGCAGATAACGAAGTAGCACGACGTTGACAAACTGGTAGAAGACACCCGTGCCCACAATCATGCAGGCCACGTAGGGAATCATCCAGCCGGTGTTGGTGACCACTTGCAGTGTGGTCGTTTCGTTCTTGCGAACCGGGTGCTCGAAGTACCCGCTCTGGTAAAACGTCTGCCCGTTGAACCGCAGTGGGTTGTTCATCCAGATGTGGGATTGGCGATCCTCGCTCTGGGAGGCTTGCACGATGCGGACATCGGAGGAGTAGTTGCGCGGCGTTGCGGTTCCCACATAATCGTCTTTGCGGACATCTTCCAGGTGGATTGAATAGTCGTAGTAGCGACGCAGGAAACGGAGGTAGACGTCGTAGGTCTTGTAGACCTGAGCGGTTTCGCCTTCCAGACGAATCGCATAGGTCTGGTCGCCATCGGTCAGATGCCAGCGTACCCCCGGCTGGTCGACGGCGATCCAGCTGGCACTAGAGAGGGGGAGCTGTTTCGCGGCGAACGCGGCCAGCAGTTGGGGAGTGGCCAGCCGGGCATCGAGCCTGACTCGCTGGGCCTCCTCCAGTGGCAGCGCGAACAACGGTCCCTCACCGCTGATCACCTTCTCCGCCACTTCGTCGCGTTCGACCATCATTTCCAGCGTGGGCGCGTTGACGAACAAGTGCGTGTCGAGCAGTTCGTCGGTCCCTTTCTTGTAGAACTCGATGTAAGCGCTCGGCCGGTCGGATTCGCTCTCCACCCCGGTCTTTTCCTGGACCGGTTTGACCAGCAGCTGCTGACCGATGCCGCTGGAAGCTAGCGGACTCTCACCCGCTTGGGGCGCCCGGGGAAACGACGCGTTCTGAATGAACTGCTTGACCTTGATGTCAAAGGGCAAACTTGCGTTCTCGATTTTCTCGTCGGTGGTGGCCTTGAGCAGTGCTTCGGGGATTACTGTTTCAGTGTCGGTGTCTGCTGCGGTGCGGTCGATGACCGCCAGTTCGCTGACCGAGATGTCGTGGGTCCAGTTACTGGTACTCCCTTCGTCAATCGGCATCTGTCCTTCGATGGCAGTCGTGCCGACTAGTAATTCGTTGAGCAGTAGCAATAGCACGCCGCCATGCAGGACGACGATCCCGCCCCGTTTGCGGAACAGCTGGCAACAGCCAAACAGCAGCAGGCTGGCCCCCAGCTCGGCCAGGATCAGCTGCCAGAGGATCCGCATCGAGGGGAAATCGAAGAAGAATGGATTGGTTTCGCCACTTTGCCAGGAGCCGGCCAGAATCACTCCGGTGGTGAACAGCAGCCCAAGCCCTGTCCACAGCAGTCCCTGGGCCAGTTGGCGGCCCTCCGCCTGGACCCGGAACCGCAGGGTATGTGCCGCCAGCAGGTTGAGCACCATTCCCAGGCCGATCAGCCAGCCGCCGGGGAACGGAAAGGAGGCTTCGCTGTCGTGCCAGCTGGCGAGCGGCGTCCCCTCAGGGAAAAACGAGCGGGGAAAGAAGACCTTGACCTCGATTTCGGCCACCATAGTGCGGAAATAGTTCTGCACCACCGTGTCAATGTTGTCCTCGGTCTGGGCCAACGTGCCAGCCAGCACGATAAAGATGCCCAGCGCGAACAAGAGCACCGTCAGCTTGAGCGAAGCCAGGAGCTCCAGCGGGATCGAGATTAGCGTACGCAAGGTATTGGGAGCGCTGTCAGAACTGCTGGTGGTGTCGGGACTGGCCATTCAAGGCTCCAGCTTGCGGTGACGGGGTTCGTTTTGGGTACGCGGCGGGCGGACTGCTACCTTGCCGGGTGGGATTTACTCGGGCCCCAGTTGGACCGACTGGACGAACTGGCGGAATTTGGCTTTTTCACGTTGAGCCAGCGGGGCGCTGCCGGCGGGCCCGGACAACTTAAAGAACCAGGCCATCTGGGGTTCCTGGCGGTCGGGCAGAATGGCCGCCAGGGTGACCCGTTTTTCGGTCCCCACCAGTTCCACAAATTTGGCCACCTGGTTGCCGACGGGCAGGTCGGAGACCACCTCGGCGAGTTGCGCTTCGCTGGTCAGCGGTTTACCGCCGATCTGTCCGGCCCAGCGACTGACGTTCGGTAACAGGCCGCTGGCGGGCAGTTTGAAGACGGTAATTTCTACTTCCTGGCCTCCGCTGCTGACTTTGAAGGCGGCCCGCCGGATCGAGCTGGTGCGGCCCGCTTGCCAGCCGGCGGGCTGGGTGTAGCGGAAGCCCGGATTGGCTGCAGAGGCGGGACGATTGGCTGGTGGTCGCGCGGTGGCGGGACGGTTGGTCGGTGGTCGCGCGGCAGGTGGGCGGGCGCTGCCGCCGATGACTACCGACTGCACGAAGCTGCGAAAATTGGCTTTCTCGGCCAGCGCCAGCGGGGCGCTACCGGCCGGTCCGGACAATTTGAAGAACCAGGCCATCTGCGGTTGCCGGCGGTCGGGCAGAATGGCCGCCAGGGTGACCCGGTCCTGGGTGCCTTTGAGTTCCACATAGGTGGCCACGAGGTCACCGACCGGCAGGTCTGAGGTCACCTGGGCCAGTTGGTCTTCGCCGGTCAGCGGCTCCATACCGATCTGCCCTGCCCAGCGACTGACGTTGGCCAGTAGCCCGCTGGCGGGCAGTTGGAAGACCGTAATCTCGACCGCCTGTCCGCCTGCGCTGACGGTGAAGGCGGCTCGACGAATCGAGCTGGTTCGTCCCGGTTGCCAGCTCTCTGGTTTGGTGTAGGTAAAGCCGGGGTCACTGGCCGCGGGGCGAGGGCCACCTGGGCCACCGGTTGCCGGCCTGCCGGCGGGACGCTGGCCGGCCATCATCGGTCCCCCTCCGGACGGATCGCGTGTGCCCGCCAGGTCGACCAGGGTGACCCGCAGCGCCGCCAATTTCTCGCTGGCGGAAATGTCTGTTTGTTTCGTGGTCTCTGCCAGCCAGAATTTGTTCTTCAGTAGTGGCAGTTGCAGCTGGCCTCGCCAGCGATTGACATTCATCAGGACTGCCGACTGGGGCGCGCCGCGGGGCGCCGGTAACTGGGTGACACTCATTTCCAGGCTGCCAGGTCCGTCGATACGAATGGTGGCAAAGCGGGTGACCATACCGCCGGGAGCGCTATCGGCGGAGGGGGCCTGAGCCCAACCGGCCGGCAGGGTCCAAGTCGGCTGTGGTGATGCGTCTCCGGAAAATTGCAGACTAGCGACGAATTGCTGCCAGCCAGCTTCCTGGGCAGCGACTGCCGTCTGGGCGCCGACGATCTTGAAAAACCAGATCTGCCTGCCCACCGGAATAATCGCACCCAGCATCCGATCGGGGGTGTCACCATCCGCAGTCAGGCGGGGGGTAACGTGGTTGGCATCGTACACCGACTGTTCGGTGAGCACCTTGCGGTTGCCGACTTCCACTGCCGAGTCACATCCGACCGTGACCGTCAGCAGGAGCGCCGCGGCGATACTAACCAGTCGAGCACTCATCCACGCAAATCCTGGGCAACAGCTTAGGGTGCTGGGGCGGACAGCGGATGCCGTCCACAGCCGATTTTTCACCGGTCAAAGGTCCCCTCGGCAGCGCCGCAGCCACGTGGCCAGGACGCACGTCACCCTAGATTATAGCGCGGGGCTGCGGGAATGGTACAGGTGGCCTCAGACGGGATATTGCCACTGCTGGCGAGCGATTACGTGAAAAAGCCGGCAATGAGATCGGCGAGCCCCGAACTGATGGTGGTTTCACCTTCCCAGGTATCGAGCGAGCGAATCAGGTCGATCATGACGATGCCCGATACGGAGAGCAGCAGCAGAATGAACATCAGGGCGGCCACGTTCCAGGCCGAATAAGGCGTCTCGGGAGAGCCGCCGTACGTCGGTGCCGGTTGTCCCAGACCCATACTCGGATCGACTCCTCCCGCCTGGGATTGCAGTTCGGCTTCCAGGCCGCCACCGGCCGGAGTCAGGCCAGCGCCGTCGCCACTGTCTTCAAAAGCGGCCGAGTCTTCCAGGTCGATGACTTGGGAACCACTCGATTCATCGCCAACGTCATCGTCGGTTTCGTCCGCCGAGAGCAGAAATTCGTCTTCTTGTTTGAGTTGGGTTGCATCATCGGGACCGGCTTCTGCGCCGAGTGAGATCACTTCGTCGTCTTCCGGGAGTTCCAGGCCCGATGCCGACGAGCCGATTTCCAGCGGCTCTTCTTCCAGCGACAGTCCACTGTCGGCTGGTGACGCCAGGTTGATACCACTGTCACCGGTGCCCAGCGTGAGGTCGCTGCCGCCACCAATGTCCACCGTCAAATCATCATCATCCAGGCCATCGAGATCCAATTCGTCGCTGGCTGCGCCTAATTCACCCGTACCAGTGGCCGGTTCCAGACTGAGTTCGTCGTCATCTGCGTCATCGAGGGTCAGATCACTGCCGGTGGAATCGGCGAGCGGTTCCAGTTGCAGGTCGTCGTCGTCGTCGTCCAGGGAAATATCGTCGCCCTCGTCTTCGGCGGGCATCAGACGCAAGTCGCTGTCGGCGGCACCAGCACTGTTTTCACCAATAATGGTGCTGGAGAGCGATTCTTGGCCGGCACCCAGCGCTTCGTCACTAACGAGTACCGAAGAGCCTCCCCCGCCGTCGATGTCGAGATCGTCGAGCAGGTCGTCAAAATTGTCGCCCGCATCCATTGAGACACCGCGTTCTTCGGCGAATCGCTCGAGTTCCTGGGGCTTGAACTTCCAGCTTGAGCCGTCGCGAAAACCGTGGACTTCACCGGCGTTGCGGGCGTCGTTCAGTTCGTCAGCGCTCATCCCCAGCTGTTTTGCGGCTTCACTGAGTTCAACAAATTTGCTGGCCATGTCAGGGACTCCGGATCGCGATCAGGCGCTCTCGATAAGTGTCAGTGGGCAGTATCGGCAGGTGGGCAGTGTCGGCAGACGGCCCCTGGCGGGAATGGTCGACAGACGCCCCAAACGAAACAACGAACAAACGCACTGAGGCGGACAGGGTAAAATGCGGGATAGCGGACAGGGTAAAATGCGGGATATAAGTCAGGTTCTATTCTAGAAGCCGAATTTCGGGATTCAAGCGTTTTCCACAAACACAGCATGCACATGGGCCCTGCACGTGCTCGTCCAATGATCCAGGTGAGTTACGACCAGCCAGCCGGGGCCACTAGCAACTCCGTCGGGCAGACGGGGCCAGCAGTTCCTGGCAGACCTGGTGTCCCCGCCCATGGAATATATCATCCAAATAACCCTCGCTACTTGATTTTCCCCCAGAATTTACCGCCTCTGTGGGCTACCGGGAGTGGGAAATCGACCTAAAATGTCCCCTTTTCGCTATAGATGGTCATAGATTTGCAACCGTCACCCTCATTCATGTTGCCTGCGGGCGTTGCTGCTGCCCCCGTGGGGGTACTGCTCAGCGGCGGTTTGGATAGCAGCATCCTGGTCGCGGCACTGCTGGAGCGTGGCTGCTCCGTCGTGCCGCTGTATGTACGGTCTGGTTTGTTTTGGGAGGCGGCGGAGCAACAGGTAGTGACGCGTGTACTGGCTGCACTGGCTTCGCAGCGGCTGCAGCCGCTGGTGACGCTGGAACAGCCGGTTGACGATGTCGTGCGAGAGCATTGGAGTGTGACAGGAAGAGGAGTTCCCGCTGCCGAGGCCGACGATGCGGAGATGCGCTTACCGGTGCGTAATGGCCTGCTGACCCTCAAGGCAGGGTTATGGTGTCATCTCAACCGGGTTCCCCAGCTGGCACTGGGGCCGCTCAAAGGGAATCCGTTTGGTGACGCGTCGGCGGAGTTTTTTCAGAGTATGGAGCGGATGTTCCGGCTTTCGGGGATTGCAGAGTTGCAGATCCTGACCCCCTTTGCCGCATTGGAAAAGCAACAGGTTATGCAACTCGGTGCTCACTTGCCCCTCCACCTGACTTTTTCCTGTGTCGCGCCTCAGGAGGGGCAGCACTGCGGAGAATGCAATAAGTGTGCCGAACGTCAGGCTGCTTTTCAGGTCGCCGGCCGATCGGATCTGACCGCGTACCACGCGGTTCCATGTTGACACTCAGCTATTTAATTGGGGAGACCACGTAGCATGTTTCAGGTGAGTCGCGAAATCGATTTTTGCTACGGGCACCGCTTGCTGAATTACGAAGGCAAGTGCCGTAACCTGCATGGCCACAATGGCCGGGCCGTGATTACCATTGAATCGGAGCAGCTCGATCACCGCGGCATGGTGCTCGATTTTTCGGATATCAAAAAGGTCGTCAGCACCTGGATCGATGATCATCTGGACCATCGTATGATCTTGCATCGTGACGATCCGGCTGTGCCGTTCATGGAGGATCTCAAAGAGCCACTGCACTTGATCGATACCAATCCGACGGCGGAAAACATTGCCCGCTTGATCTATGAATTCACGCAGAGTCAGGGCTTTCCGGTGATCAACGTGCAGTTGTGGGAGACACCCCACTGTTATGCGACCTATCGTGGCTAGCACTGCGGTGGCCAGTACGAAAAACCTGCCAGGTGCGGTCCATTCAAATCAGGTCTTGTCGCCGTTTTTTACGTTGTCGTGACCGGCTACATTCCTCACAGACGCCGCTGATAATCAAGCGGTGGCCGGTGACCCGGAAACGGTGATCTTTGGCGACGGAGTCACGGAGTTCGATTAAGGCTTGACTCTGAAACTCAAAGAGTTGCTGGCATTCCTGACAGTACAGGTGATCGTGTTGCGGGTAGCCATAATCGTGTTCGTAGACTGCCCGGCCTGCCAGCTCAAATTTACGTAACAGGCCCGCGTCGACCAGTTCATTGAGCGTGCGGTAGACGGTGGGACGACTGACATAGCCTGCTTCGCCCTTGCGGGGTAACTTTTCGATCAGGTTGTCGGCATCGAAATGTTCGTGCGTGCTGAAAACGTGTTCCACCAGGCGGCGGCGCTGCCCGGTATTGCGCATACCGCGGCTTTGCAGGTATTCTGCGAAACGATCCTGGGCTGAAAGGGAAACCTGAATGGTTTCGAGTGTGTAATCGGTAGACATGAAACCCCTCTACATTCGATCGCTTATTGAGACCGTCCGTGTGGGTAATTATAGGATTGAAGATAAGAAATGCGAGTCCTGTCTCAATAAGGAACTGGCTCGCGGCACAGGTGAATCCGGGGCAAACATGGCGCCGGCACTCCCGCAACACCGTTTTGCTACAGCGGCAGTCCGCGGTAACTCCGGTCGAGTACGTCCATCGGGTGCATGATTTTCAGCGGGCGGTCTTGGAGCCGCGCTTCACAAGCAATTTGCATCAGACAGCCTGCATTGGCGGTGATGACCAAATCCGCCCCCGTCTTGGCAATGTTGCCCATCTTTCTCTGGCTGAGGCGGCCGGCCATTTCTGGCTCGGTCAGGTTATAGGTTCCCGCAGCACCACAGCAGAGTTCCGATTCGGGAAGTTCTTCCATGTGCAGCCCCGGGATCTGCTGTAGCAGGTTACGGGGCTGTTCCCGTACCTGTTGGGCATGTGCCAGATGGCAGGCGTCGTGATACGTTGCTTTGGCGCGGATTTCTCCAGATGGTGGAATCAGTCCCAGTTCGTCGAGGAATTCGCTGACATCTTTGATCTTGTTAGCCAGCGCCTGGCGGGCGGGTTGCTGTGCGTCTTTCCAATGGTGTCCGTAATCTTTCAGCATGGCGCCACACCCCGCGACATTGACCAGAATTGCGTCGACGTCGGCGTACTCTGGGTCGGTAAACGCGGCCAGATTTTGATCGGCAAAGTCCTGGGCGGGTTCTGCCTGGCCGGCATGGAAATGAATCGCACCACAACAGCGCTGGGCCGGGGGAACAACGACTTCACAGCCGTTTTCCTGGAGTACACGGACGGTCGCCATATGGGTTGGGCGAAAAACGGCATCTCCTACGCAGCCGGTGAACAGGGCGACGCGGGCGCGGCGGTCACCCTTGGCAGGGTAACTGTTTTCCAACGGAGGCAGGGGAGCGTCCAAAGGAGGTAGCATTGTCAGCAACCGGCCGAGACGCGGGGGGAGGAGTTTCCAGAGTCCCGTGGCCATGACCAGTCGATCAAGACGTAGCTTCTGGGCCAGCCGCGCTGGCCACAGTGCCAGCTTTAACCGCTGTGGATTGGGGAACAGCCAAAACAGGATCCACTGGTGAAACCAGTCGTTCGTCTTGCGTTCGGCGTCGTCACTCGACTCCATGTTGACCCGAAACGGCTCGATCAACTTGCCGTATTGAACGCCGGAGGGACAGGCTGTTTCGCAGGCCCGGCAATCGAGGCAGAGTTCCAGGTGCCGGCGTACATGTTGATCCAGTGGCAGGCGTTTATCGGTGACTGCCCGCATCAGGTAGATACGGCCGCGCGGACTGTCATTTTCGTTTCCCAGTTCGGCGTAGGTCGGACAAGCCGCCGTGCACAGGCCGCAATGGACGCAATCCAGGAAGTAGTTGTAATCGATAGTGGCGCCCGGGTTTGCGGGGGCCGCTGGCACTGCCTCCGCTGTGGCGTCACTGCTGAGCGGGTCGGCGGAGGACAGGGTTGCATCAGACATGGGCTGAATACCATTCTGGACTCCTGAGGAATCCGCAGAGGGCTCGATTGCTGCAGGGTTGACCGGGGTGACACCGAGTCTTCGGATAACCAGTCGATTCGCGAGGAGTGGATTCGTAACGGAACATGAAAAGTCGGACAGGCTGCGAGGTTGGCGTCTTACGAGGCCGTGGAGCGATAGACGAAGCGATCCGGGTTGAGCAGGTTCTGGGGATCAAACTTCTGCTTGACGGCAGACATTAAACCAAACGGTGCGACGTTGCCGCCCCAGACGCATTGCGGCGTCATTTCGGTTTTTCCAGGGTTTGACAAAATCGTGATATTTCCCTGTGCGGCGGTCGCGACGGGCTGCAGGTGAGCCACCAAGGCGCGTGACAGGCCATCGCTGGGGAAGGTGGAAAAGCGGGCGATCACAGTACCGTTACCAGCATGTGCTTGCAGACTGCAATCGGCATCGACCTCTTGAAAGGCGGCCATCATACGAGTGGTGGCACTGGGAACCACACTCGCTTGCAGCACGAGGGGACTTTCGCCAGCCGGGAACTCGACCAGCGCTGACCAAAGGGCCGCAGCCTCGTCCTCGGTACATTCGGCGGCGGTGGTGATCGACAGGGCACGCCATTCTTGCAGTGTTTGGTCAACCATCCAGCGGACTTCGGGTTGCGTTCCTTCGAGCGCTACCAGGAGCCAGCTGTTGCCGGGGCGTGGCGCGTAGCCTCCGGTTGGCAAGCCGGCCAGTGACAACCAGGCCGATCCCGAGATCAGTTCTACGGCGGTCGGAGTCGTTTGCGACTGCACGAGCCCTTCCAACAGGGTCTCCGCGGTCTGCCAGCTATCGACGGCACAGGCGACGAGGGTGCGCTGTTCCGCAATCGGTTTCAATTTCAGCGTTAATTGGGTGATTACTCCCAGCGTTCCCATGGAGCCGGTGAGCAGTTTGCAGAAATCATATCCAGCGACATTCTTGACGACCCGACCGCCGCCTTGAAAGGGAGTTCCCCGTCCGTCGACGGCGTGAATACCGATGACGTAGTCACGCACGGTTCCCAAGCCGAAGCGGCGCGGACCGTTGGTATTGGTTGCCACGACTCCTCCCAGGGTGGCCCGATCGGCCTGGGGTACATCGATCGGCAGCTGTTGGCCTTCGGCCGCCAGCTGCGCGGCTAACGTCTGCATGCGAATTCCCGCTTCAACCGTGATCGTCATGTCCCGAGCGGGATAATCGATAACGCGTTGCATACCATTCAACAGCAATCCGGTGCCTGGACGGGTTGCGGGCAAGCCCCAGCCGAGTGCGGTTCCACCGCCAATGGGGTAGATCGCCTGATCGCGCTGGAAGGCATCAGAAATCACTGTCGCGACTTCCGTAGCTTCGTTGATTTCGATCGTCTCATCGACTGGAAAATCTTCGGGTATTTCGGTCAACGGGGCTTCCACAGGTTGCTGGAGTCACGACGGGGTTTCAGTTAAATCATCACATTGCCGCGCGCCGGCCGGGGTGGGTCTGTTCCATGCCGCAGGCGCCGGCGGTCGGCAACATCTTGTCTGGACTGAGTTTGTTGTTGGGGTTGAACGAATCCCGCAGCCGTCCCATGACTGCCAGGTCGTCTTCCGAGAACATCCGCTTCATAAAGTGGATCTTCTCGACTCCAATACCATGTTCGCCGGTTACGCTGCCCCCACACGCCAGGCACTCTTCCAGGATTTCACCACTGGCTTTCAATACCCGCTCGACTTGTTGTTGATCGCGTTCATCGAACAACAGGATGGGATGCAGATTGCCGTCGCCGGCGTGAAACACATTAACCACTTTGAGTTCATAACGTTGGCTGATTTCCGTGATCCGTTGGAGGATTTGCGGCAGCTTCGTACGGGGCACGACGCCATCCTGGGTACAGTAACTGGGGCTCAAACGGCCGATCGCGCCAAATGCCTGCTTGCGGGCTTTCCAGAGTTGCTGGCGTTCTTTATCGGTTTCTGCCTGGCGGACTTCACGGGCACCGGATTCTTTACAGAGCCGATCGATTTGATCGCGCTGATGGTCGAGGCCGGCCTCCAAGCCATCGACCTCAATCAGCAGGACTGCCTGGGCATCGAGAGGAAAACCGAAGCCAAAGGCTTCCTCGACCGCAACCAGAATCCCCTGGTCCATCATCTCCAGGGCTGCCGGAACGATACCGGCCCCAATGATCTCGCTGATGGCGTTGGTGGCATCTTCTACCGATTCAAAAATTCCCAGCATCGTGCGATAGCCTTGCGGGTTACGGGTCACACGGACCCACACCCGTGTCACGATGGCCAAAGTTCCTTCGCTGCCTACGATGGCGCCTACCAGGTCCAGGCCGGGCGCATCTTCAGCCGGTCCTCCCAGGCGGACGATGCGGCCATCGGCTAAGACCGCTTCCAGGCCAAGCACGTGGTTGACGGTCACTCCGTACTTCAAGGTATGCGGGCCGCCCGAGTTGGTGGCGACGTTGCCCCCGATCGTACATGCGCCCTGGCTGGAGGGATCAGGAGCGTAGTGATAGCCGCTGCCTTTTAGTGCCTGGGTGAGCCACACATTGACGACCCCCGGTTGCACGATCGCGTAACGGTCACGCAGGTTGATCTCCAGTATTTCCTTCATGCGGGTCAACACGATCATGACACCACCGCCGACCGGCAAGCAGCCACCCGCCAGGCTGGTCCCCGCACCGCGCGGGATAAACGGAACATCGTATTCGTTACAGAGCGAGACAACCTGGGCGACATGCTCGGTCGTGTCAGGAAACACCACCACATCGGGGCTGTTTTTTTCGATGGTAAAGCCGTCGCACTCATAGGCCATCAGGTCCGAACCTGCGGTCAAGACACGATCCGTGCCGAGTGTTTTCTGCAAACGATCGACAAGTTGAGCAGGAAGTGCGGCTTGCATAAAAATCCCAGGTGACGAAACAGAGTGTGGCGAATCTGCACGGCCGTTGGTACGTGATGGGCTAGTTCGGGGACTGCTTGATTATAGGAGAGTAAATCAGCGAGGCCAGCTCCCGGGTTCCTAGAGTCGGCCAGCGGTCACTGCGGACTCCGGGTCCGGCCATGTCCGTTTGCCGGCCAGCTGGGGCGCGGCCTTCTCATTCCAGTTGCTCCGCCAGTTTGTCCGTGACCATCTGTCCTACATTGAGTGCTGAGGTGGCCGCTGGGGAAGGCGCATTGTTGACGTTAATGACTGAATCGGACAATTGGATCAGGAAGTCGTCGAGGATCGAGCCATCTCCGGCCACGGCTTGCGCGCGGACCCCCGACCGGGCTGGTACCAGGTGTTCCACACGAATTTCTGGCATCAATCGCGATAACGCCCGGACGAAGGCCCGCTTGCTGAAGGAACGCCACATCTCTTCCAGCCCTTTGCGCCAATACCTGGCGGCCAGCCTGAGGAAGCCGGGATAGGTGATTGATTCGAACAGGTCACGTGGATTGCAGTCCAGTTTTCGATAGCCTTCCCGGTCGAAGGCCAGTACGGCGTTGGGGCCACATTCGACACCGCCATCGATCATCCGCGTAAAATGCACTCCGAGAAACGGGAAACGGGGATCGGGTACTGGATAGATCAGGTTTCTACAGAGATGGTGTACTTCAGGCTTGAGTTCATAAAACTCGCCCCGGAAGGGGACAATTTTGGCGTCTGGCCGCGCGCCGCTCATTGCCGAGACGCGATCGCAGTGTAAACCGGCGCAATTCACCACGTAACGCGCACTGACTTCACCAGCGGTCGAACCGACGACGGTCCGTTCGCGGTCTTTCACGATACGGCGGACGCGCGCGGACGTGATGACCTCTCCACCACGTTGCTGCACAATTTCGGACAGTCGTTCCGTCACGCGCCGATAGTTGACAATCCCCGATTCGGGTACGTGGATGGCCTGAATGCCGGCCGCGTGTGGCTCCAATTCCGCTAGCCGTTCTGGTCCGATCATCTGGCAGCGTACCCCATTTTGTTGTCCGCGCTGGTAGATGTCCTCTAGTCGCTGGATTTCGTTTTCCTCGACCGCCACGATGACTTTGCCACAGATGTCATGGGGAATCTCTTCACGCTCACAAAACCGCTCCATTGCCTCTTTTCCTGAACGGCAATTGAGTGCCTTAAGAGACCCTGGTCGGTAGTAGATTCCTGAATGTAATACACCTGAGTTATGTCCGGTCTGATGGGCGCCCACGCTGGCTTCCTTGTCCAGGACCACCACGCGCAAGTTGGGAAACCGCTCGGAGAGTTGGAAAGCGGTTGCCAATCCGACAATGCCACCGCCAATAATGGCCACGTCTGTGTTTTGCATGACAACAGGTACCAGCCTAGAGTTATTTCTTCAAAGTGCGGCCCAGTTTGGTTTCGACACTAGCTGTTTTGGATTCCAGTCGATTCCGGTGTCCTCGACGAAAGTCCATTTTTGCCGAACAGGTAATCCGATCGCAGTGCTCCGCCATCGTTTCGTGGCATTGCTTGAGGACCGCGAGAACTTCGTCGATATCCCCTTCCACAATCGTCCCCATGGCGTGGAAACGGTAATCCAATCCGCTGGCCTCCACAATTTCCAGGCTGCGGGCGACGTGGTCGCTGACACTTTCCCCTTGGTCTAGCGGCGCGATACTGAATTCCAGCAGAATCATTGGTTGACTGTCTCCGAGCGCTTGCTCCGGGTGTGGGCCAGGTGCGACTCCGAACGGCGCGACAGACGTACCGCTGGCACCTAGCGACGACGGCTTGCCCATTCTGATCTTCTCACTGCGGTTTGGGAATCCACCTCCGGCTGGTTCAGGCCAAGAGTGTGATGCATTTCTTCAGGCGTACCTTCAGAGCTCCTGCTAGCAATGCTATTGGTTCCGAAAAGACTGGGGACTGGCCGCTCGATTGGTCGAAGAACTCTACACGAGTGTCCTGAGCGGCGGCTTGGCCGGTTCTCCTGGAGTTCTGCTTTGGCGGTTTTTCTTCGATACGCATCTTGGTTCGGTGATGCTAGGCAAGGGATCAGACGCAAACGAACGCGTTTGTTTCTTGCCGCCGCGCTGTGCGCGCTGTCGGTTTATGGCCAGGTGGCTGGCTACGCGGAAGAGCTGCCGGGAGAGGCAAGTTCCAGTTTTCGCTCTCGCCAAGAGGCAATTCGGGCAATTCCCTTTGACCGGATTCATGCACCGGTGGGCCAGAAGCTTCGCAAAGTGATTGAAGATCCCACCATGTACCGGCGGTTGCCCATCCAAATCGTTGATGCCGACCCTGACCTCTACATTTTGTTGGCTCGGTACCCCGAGGTGATTGTCAACATGTGGCAGTTGATGGGGGTGACGCAATTGCAATTGGAGCGGACCGGTGACTACACGATGCGCGTCGTGGATGGTGCGGGTACAACTGGCAATCTGGAACTGGTTTATGGTACGCAGGATGTCCACGTCTATTATGCAGTCGGGCATTACGAAGGGCCCCTGTTGAAACAGCGGATTGTGGGACGCTGTGTGGCTGTGCTTTCCACCGGGTTCACGGAAACCGACCAAGGACGCGTTTACGTGAGTAGTCGGTTGGATGTGTTTGCTCGCTTGGACAATCCAGCGGCCGACCTGGTTGCCAAGACGCTCTATCCGCTCATGGGGAAGGCGTCGGACCGGAATTTTCTGGAAACCAATCGGTTTGTCGGAGAAGTGTCACGTGCCGCGGAAACCCAGTGGGCAGGATTGCAGCAGCTGTGCCCACGANTGATCAAGATTCGACCGGACGTGCAGAGTCGCTTCCGTTCCACGGCNGCCAAGGTNCGCGTCAATGCACAGCAGCGGTTACAGGGATTGCGCGCGGGGCAAACAACGGCCACCTCGACCGACGGTGTGCGCGTTTCGCGCCGTGTCAACGACCCGTAGATACTGGTCCGGTGCCCGCTGGGCATCCATTGGCCGGCCAGTCAGTCGGGCCCTGTTGACTCGCATCAGCACCTCTCTGCAGGCAATCCGAGCGACGCGAAATCCCATTCGTCTGCCGGCACCGTGGCAGACAGGTCGGGGGTTACCGCGAATCCAAAGCCAGGGCATTGAAGCGATTTGATCTTGAATTGCCCATCGACCAGATGGGGCGCGATGCGCCCCGCTTGTCGGGTGTAGAAGTCTGGGTGCGCTTTCCAGGCGGCTTGTTGCTCTACCTCTGTGAGATAAGTGAGGCCGGGATGGAAATGATGTCCGTTGCGTTCAACATGATCCAACCCGAGTGTGGCCGCCAGGCAAAGATCCGCTTGTACTGGAATCACACCTACCGAGCACAGATCTTCTCCGGTCATCAAGAAGTCGCGACGTGTCCCTTGCTCGTTGTACAGCCACGTCAAACCGGCATTCAGCAGGCTGCGGGTGGGGCCTTTGCAGTTCTTGCTGCTGACACCGCGGTAGCCCAGTTCCACCGCTTGCAGATAGGCCTGGCTGTTGCCGTCTGATTCATCGATGATGACGGGCTTACGTGCGGACAGTGCGCGGAGTCCTGCGGAGTGCTCCGCTTGCAGGGCGACATGCCGATCGAGCGGCTGCTCGATGATCAGCACATTGTTCCACAGTGTCTGGAGTCCCTGGTCGGATTGGATTGCTTCGACCAGGGACAAAAAATCGTCCGCCCGTTTGTACTGTTCATTTCCATCGAGGGTTATCGAAAAGTTGTCCCTGCGGAATTGTTCCAGTAGCGATGCGATTGTCCTCAGGCGTTCCAGATCGCGTTCTTGTTCATTCGCGACTTTGATTTTCAGGTAGCGAATGCCGGTATCCCGCAGGTACTGCTCCAGCGTTTGCGGAAAACCATCATCCAGTCGGTCAGTACTTGAGACATCTGCCGCGGTCAAGGGATCGGCGAGTCCCACAGTGTGGCGCACGTAGACATGCTGTCGGGGTTGTGCTGGGAGCCAATCGGACAAAGTGCAGCCGGCCAGCTGTTGGTGCACCAGTTCGGGTTGGATTGCGTACAAGTTGGATCGTACCGCTTCTGAAAAGTTGGCATTCGCCAGCCGCGCGATTGCATCCATCAGCGCGCGTTCTACCATGCTGACGCCAAAGCTCGCCAGGAGTTCCGGGAGCCCACGCTCGGCTGTTTGTTGATGGAGAGTGCGGTCGACCTCCAGCCAGGCGGGAAAGAGTGGTCCAGGCGTGCTCAAGCACGCTTGAAATGCCGTTGCCGCTTGATCGATGATCTCGATCATGTCGTCAATCTGGTCGGCAAAGCTGCGTCCTGCGGTTTTGTCAAACCAACTGGGCGGCAGGCAATCACCGCTGTAACCGTCCTGGGTTTTTCCGGCCCTTTCAACCGTGACTCGCAGAATCGCTTGCGGACAACGTGTGAGACAGGCAGAGCCATAGCGGAAGGGGATTCGCAAGATTGAGTTGCGCAGGTGGAGCCGGGTCGATTTCAAGCAAATTTGCATGGGGTCTCGGATGGTCTGACTGCCGGGTTCTGCGAATGTCGAGGAGGAGTCACACCTCCAAAGTCACTGCGGGCATGTGTGCCTGTCCCTTACCGACCGCCACGTTTTATGACCACATTGAACAACGATGATGCGTGCCGTCTGCTATCAGGTCCCGTTAGCCGAATCGGTCGTCGCTGCTGGCCGCTGGGACTACCAGCCCATCACCATGTTCGATTCGATGACTTTGCGGGCAGCTTCCAAGTCCACCCCCGTTTCATGCATATAGCGACGAATCGCGTGCACTTTGTCACCACTTGCCTTTGCCAGACAGTCTCGTGCGACGTGACAGGGACCTTCTTGATCCAGTAAGCCAAGTGCGGATTTCGAGATGACCCAAGTGTCGCGTGGCCGGCGAGTCATCCGAATGATTTGGTCACTTGGATACGCGTCTTGCACAACCTCCTGGGCATTTTCTTGCGTATCTGCCCAGGTCACAATAATGTGCGCGTCGGTTTCGACTTCAAATAGTGGCATCGGCGAGTTCCTCCAGCCAGATTCCAATCGGACTCCATTCTCAGTGTTTCCACTCGCAGCCCCAATCTTGACAAGCTCACGGCGGGGTTGCAAGCCTGGTGGTGACGACGTTGTTGGTATTGCTGGTTTGCCGGGGCACCGCCGCTATGATCTGGGTGATAGCCGCTTGCCAGGCAGCCGGCAGAGCCGATAATTCCAGTTCACCGTGACCAGGTTTTCGTATTCGGGGGAGCCGGAAGACTGGCGGCCCTGTCCGGGACACCTCGTTTGGGCCGTCTACTGACGCCTGTGCAGCGAGTGTCGGTGCTACGAGCTAAACGGGCGCTGCGGAATAAATCAGGAATGCCGAACGATGTCAGACTCATTGAGACAACACGGTGAACTTTCGGCCCGCCGTCCCCTGCCCTGGTACTTATTACCGCAGTGGCCGTGGCTCGCGCTGGCAGCCCTGCTGTTTGCTTATGTGACGCTAGGAGCGTCTGAGTTTTCCACGGAACTGGCGCGTTGGCATGCCGCTGCCGGCCGCGAGCAGCAGCTCGAAGGTAATCCACAGCGGGCACTTTCCCATCTCGACAATGCGGTCGCCTATGACGCCGAAAATCCGGAGTTTTATCGCTGGCGAGCGGAATGTTACCGTGAGTTGAGTCAGCATGAACGGGCGCTGGAGGAATACGATCGCCTGGCTCAGATTCGCTCGTTGGAGACGTGGAGTCACTTTCAGCGAGCCGATTTGCTGATGCTATTGGGGCGCCGACAACAGGCGGTCGCCGCGGCGCGCGAAGGGCTCGATGCGTTCCAGCAGACGGGGGCTGCGACGAGTGCACTGGGCAACGCGCAGGTCTTGAATGGTGTTGCCTACTTTCGGGCGGTGGCTCAGCTTGAACTGGATGAGGCCCTGCCGCAGATTACCGAAGCGATTCAATTGCTGGGTGGCCAGCCGCGGATTTTCATGGACTATGCCTACCTCTGTTTTTTGCAGGAGCAATATCCGCTGGCACTGAAAATGCTGTTGGCCTCAGAGCAAATCTATACAGATCGCCTGCAGAATCAAATTGCTGCGTTGGAGAGTGCGGAGAGTCTGGTCAGTCAGGATGACATCCGTAGTCGCATTCGCGATTTGCAGAAAAGTCTCGGTCGGGTGTTGTATTATCGCTTGCTGGTGGTACGCAAGCAGGTCGGCCAGCTGCAGGATCGGCTCGCGGCAATACCGTCTGATAACGCTTCTGAGAGAAAACAACTGGCCCAGCAATTGGCGGACAAGCAAGGCCTGGCAGGCAGTGTGGAGACACGCCTTGCAGACGAGTTGGAGAGTGGTGTTGAAGCAGGGGAAGACCTCCCCCTGCCGACGAAGCAGGATCTGGTTGAAATGATGCGCCTGTATGCCATGGTCATCGATACGCGGGGTTTCTTGTACTACCAGCGCGAGGAATATGCGGCCGCTTTTCAGGACGTTCGTTTGGCGGTGCAGATTGGTGAATCGGTTGCCAGTGAGTGGCTATCGATTCAACGGGGCAAGGAAACTGATTTGCGACAATTAGAGCGGGAACGCCGTTCTTTTTGTCGTTCACTGGCAACGATTCGCTACCATCGCTTGCTGGTTGCGTCGCGTCTCAAGGCGAGCTCAATGGCAGACGAAGATCGCCAACGAATTGAGGAACTCGGTCACCAGGCGACGCCGGAGCTGTTCTAGCTGGCTGGATCGGACGCGCTGGATGCAGGCGATCACGCGTGCCAGTGCGGTCGCTGCGCGTCCCGCTTGGCAGCGGCTCCGGCAAGTTTAACCGGTGGGCGCATTTGTTGGCGGTGCCGCAGGTTCCGGGACAATCGTGACATCTCCCGAGGCACGGATCTCCACCCGGTACGATTTTTCCGCTTCGACTTTGATGTAATCTGCAGTGCCGTGGGCCGCGCGAATTCCCAGCGCATTCTGTTTTTCCGAATCATTGGCGACGTCCCAGAAGTCACCGAAGACTTTGGACTCCAGGTCGTTGGATTTTTCGTCACGTCGGTAGACACGTGGCGCCACTCCTTCCTGATCTAGGACAAATCCATCGATGGGCTTTTGCTTTTCACCAAAGATCCTCTTGAACAGGACCAGCGAGGTGGAGCGGTGCAGGTCGGACTGTTCGACGTACTTGTCCTCGAACTTGACGATCCAGCTGTCGATGTAGACTAAATCACCCTGGATCGAGAACTGGCGTTTGGTTTCAGCAACCTCTTCTCCCCGGTCATCGATTTCTACGAATTCGATTTCCGAGATCACCGAGTCGCTTTCCGTATCCTGGTCTTGTTTGAGTACTGTCAGGCGCGCTGCGCGACGATCGACTTTGAGCAAACGCATGGCGGTGTCAAGACGTCGGTACCGCAGCTCCTGTTCCCGTAATTGGTCGTGCAGTTTGCTGATTTCCGCGGTCCGCACATTGAGGTTTGCTTGAACGGATTCGAGTTCTTTCTGGGTGGAGTCGAGTTGTTCGTTGGTGTCTTTCAAACGTGTTCGAGCCTCACGCAGCTCTTGCTGCTGGCCCTTACTTTCGTGCATGCTCTGGTAGGTTTCCCAGCCGATCATGCTCGCCCCGCCGACCACGGCCAATACCAGGAGTGTGCGTATCAAACTGTTGATTGTGGCAATGGACTCAATAGCAGACATGGCACTCACTCCAGTTGTGGAAGTTGATCTTGGAACACGTTGTCTGGGACCGGTCCGGTGTCCGCAGGATCCCCGGTTGGCGGAGGATCCATTGTCCCGCAAGCGCATCGTGCAAGCCAGCACCTTGCATCCGTCAGCCTGGTGTTTCTCCATCTTAGTTCATCGACTGGCGATTCAACACGCGTTTACCGATTTCGGACCGCGCGCGGTTTGTGCCGATTTGCCTGATTGACCGTTGTGGCCCAGCTGCGTAGTACTGGTTCGCGATGCTCACGCGTCGTTGCTGGTGCCCAGTAAACAGCGAACGGCGGCAGAGATGTCGGGGCTTGCCATCAGGCGTTCGCCAACGAGGATGGCATCGACTCCAGCCTGCTCGAGGCGCAACACGTCGTCGCGGGTATGAATCCCACTTTCTCCGACCAGCAGGCACTCAGGTGGAATCTGGGAGCGCATCGAAAGGGTGTGGTCTAGGTCCGTTTGAAAGGTGTGCAGGTTGCGATTGTTGACGCCGATCAGCGTGGCGCCGGCTGCCAGGACGCGCGCTGCATTCGCCACTTCGTAGAATTCAACCAGCGGTGTCAGGCCCAATTCGAGTGCCGCCTGATGAAGGCCTCGCAGCGCACAGTCATCAAGGCACTCGGCGATCAGCAGTACTGCGTCAGCGCCGCAGGCACGAGCCTCCAGTAACTGGTACTGATCGAGGATGAAGTCTTTTCGCAGTAAGGGCAGGTCGACGCTGCGCCGGACGGTCTGCAGGTCTTCCAGGCTCCCCTGGAAGTAGGATGCGTCCGTCAGCACACTGATACAGGTCGCGCCGTTTTGTGCATATGCCTGAGCGATTTCAGCAGGATCAAAATCTTCTCGAATAAGTCCTTTGGAGGGACTCGCTTTCTTGACTTCTGCGATCAACCGGATGGGCCCGGGTGTCGCCAAGGCCTGAAAAAAATCGCGTGTTGGTGGCACATCCCGAATCAGATCTCGGAGTAATGGCGCGGGGCGTTCCACTTTGGCAGCAGCAATCTGCTCGCGTTTTGTGGCCACAATGGTGTCGAGGATACTCATGTTCAATACGCTGTGGTCCGTTCAGGTTAAGCTGCGCATCTGGCGCAGCCTGTCGACGGTTTCGGAGACAAGCTGGATAGCAAAATCTACTTCGGCACTGGTATTGAAACGTCCCAGGCCAAATCTCAAACTGGCGCGAGTTAAATCGTCGCTGAGTCCTAATGCCCGCAGCACGTGGCTTGGTTCGGGATTGGTCGATGTGCAAGCGCTGCCGCTGGAGACCGCCAGATCGCGCATGCTCATCATCAGCGCTTCGCCATCCACGCCGGCAAAGCTGCAGTTCAGGTTTCCGGCCAGTCGCGTACCAGGGGTGTCAAGCGCTGGGCCATTGAGTGCGACGTCATCGAGGGCATCGGACAGTCCGTGAAAGAGACGGTTTCGGTCCGCCAGCAAGCGGCTTGTTTCCGCAGACAGTTCCTCGTTGCACAGCTGCAATGCGGTTGCCATGCCGACGATACCAGGGACGTTCAGGGTACCACTGCGCCGCCCGTTTTCTTGTCCACCGCCGTCGATCTGGGCAGCCAGCCGGACACGCGGCGCACCGCGCCGAACGTACAACGCGCCGACGCCTTTGGGACCGTATATCTTGTGGCCGGAAAAACTCATCAGGTCGACTTGCAAGGCAGCGGCATCTAGTGGGATACGACCAACGGCTTGAGTTGCGTCGGTATGTACCAGGATTTCTTTTTGTTTACAGATTTCACAGATTTCGGCAATGGGCTGCAGGACACCGATTTCGTTATTGGCGAGCATGATCGACACCAATACCGTGTCGTCGCGCAAGGCATCTGAAAACCGGTTGAGATCAACTTGGCCAGGACAGTCGGCAGTCTGATCCGCTACCTCCAAGAGTGTCAGGTCGCAGCCACGCCGCGCCACGCGGTGCAAGGGATCGAGGACCGCTTTGTGTTCGGTGACAACGCTGAGGATGTGCCCCCCCTGCCCTGTCTTGCTTTGGCCTGCCTGCCGCTCCACAACACCCCGAATCGCCAGGTTGTTACTTTCGGTGGCGCCGCTGGTAAACACAATTTCGCGCTCGCTGGCGCCAATTTGTTGGGCGATCGAACGCCGCGCGGCGTCGACCGTCTCTGCAGCTGTCCAGCCGAAACTGTGACTCGTACTGCCCGCGTTTCCGAAGGCCTGGTCAAAAAGTGGCAGCATCGCGTCGACGACACGAGGGTCGACGCGCGTGGTCGCATGATTGTCCATGTAGACGGGAGTATTGACCATGCATGGGTACCACAGAAAAGACGCCAGCGCGACGGGCGGCGTGCTGGTTTTCCCGAGCCGCGTTGTTATTGCAGGCCTTTGTTATGGCAGTCCTTGTGTCGGTTCAAGAACGCTTTAGCGGCCTTGACGTTATTGGTCCTCAGACGTGTGGAATAATGCGGACAGGCAGATTCTCGACCATGATTCAAAGCCCTCCAGATCCTCCAAGAGCTGTTTGACCGGAATAAATCCTGTATTCATGATCTCTGCTTCGCGCGGTTCGATATCCGGTGTCGCGACATCAAAGATGTGCACGACACCCAGATGCACTTTGCCGACGTCGGTCTCGTCGTCGTTGATCAAGCCGACACAACGCGCCTCATAACGGGTGTTGATCGAAACCTCTTCCTCAAGTTCCCGTCGCATGCCCTCCTCATAAGGATTGGTTTCGGTCGCATCAATCGAGGAAATGTGGCCGCCGATCCCCACGCTGTGTTTCTGATGCAGCCGTTGCTCGCCCTGGCCTTTGCCACGGGTGTAACGGAAAACAGACACTTGGCCCTGCGCATCCCGATGACGGAAGAGTACGTAGGGAATCAACTGTTTGAAGTTAGGATCCGATTCCATTTCACCGCGTCGGCGGTAGCTCGTATTTTCCGGTTTCAAGAGTTCGTCCAGGTAGCGGTCGATGTCTGGAGAAAATCCCTGGAAATAGCCCAGCTGATGCAAGAGCGTTGTCGGGATGACGAGGACTTCTTCGGATTGCACGAGCGACATCAGGATTCCTTTCGGCTGCAGTCACAGAGGGTTACCCTGCAGGGCAAACGCGGGGCAGCGGGGGGCCTTGGCGTGACACACAAACCGACTCTCCTGACGGTTTGTCCGACAACCGGAGGTCACATGTCTGGGAGTTTATCCATCGCAGCGAATGAGTCAATCCACGCTCTCGGGTAAAAGAGCTGCCGTGGTGGATTCGTAAGTCATTTATAATAAAGGACTTAGTGTTGATTTGGTGGTTTGGGAAAGCAGTCGAAACAGAGCCTGTAGAGTTCGGTTTGCCACAGCCGGCCGGAATCTGTACCGTACCGCAAACCGTGGCAAGCAGTTATACTTGCTTGTTGCTACTGCGGTGTCACTTTCCACCGACCGGCCCGCTTCCTGCAGGGGGAGCTTGCTGTGTTGGGCCGGTCAGTTGTGTGGTTCAAATGGCCATGCAGCTCCGCTGGAAGTCGATACATGCATCGCCAGAATCTCCAGAAAGATATCCGATGAGCCAAGCAACTGTTGATCCGAAACTGGGTGTCCCAGCCGACGAAGAGGTAACCCGTGTACCCGATCAGGACTCAGCCGAGTCCAAATTCGAATACCCTGGGATTCCGGACACCTGTGATGGGGCAGAAGCGGTTGTCTGGGCCGAAATTCGCATTTCCCAGGGAACGGGAGCGTATCCCATCACCAGTTCGACCACGATGGGAAGTGGCTTCAATGCGGCAGTCCAGAACGGTGGTGTGAATCTCTGGGATGAACCGTTGATCTTCATGGAACCGGAGAGTGAGCACTCTTCCGCTTCATTCTGCGAGGGTTTTGCCCTGGCGGGTGGTCGTGTAACCAACTTCACGTCAGGCCAAGGTCTGGTCCTGATGAAGGAGGTGCTCTATACGATTGCTGGCAAGCGACTGCCTGTTGTGTTTCACATTGGTGCTCGTGCCTTGACCAGTCACTCGCTGAACGTGCACGCTGGCCATGATGATGTGATGAGCGTAGCCGACGTGGGGTGGGGGATGTTGTTTGCCAGGAACGCACAGGAAGCAGGTGATCTGGCGCTGATTGCCAGGCGTGCCGCAGAAAACTGTAACACACCCTTTTTCAATGTGCAGGACGGTTTCCTGACGACGCACACGGTGGAGACGGTTCGTTTGCCGGAACCCGAGTTCATGAAAGATTACATCGGTGCGCCCGCCGACAAATTGATGAACTTGATGGACACGGAAAACCCGGTCATGACCGGTACGGTCCAGAATCAAGATTCCTATATGAAGGGCAAGATTGCGCAGCGTTGGTACTACGATCGCGTCACTCCGGCGTTGGAAGAGGCGTTCGAGTTGTTCCACAAGAAGACCGGTCGCAAGTACGATTTCCTACTGCCGTACCGTTGTGAGGATGCGGAATACATTCTGATCGGTATCGGCGGCTACATGGAAACGACCGAAGTTACGGTCGATTACCTCCGGGAAAAGGGTATCAAGGCGGGCTGTGTGACGGTGGTTTGTTTCCGGCCTTTCCCCATGCACGAGATCGTTACTCTGCTCAAAGATTGCCAGGCCGTGACGGTTTTTGAACGCATGGATGACCCCTTGTCGTCCACGGGGAATCACCTCACACGCGAGATCAAGGCCGCGTTTTGTGACGCGTTGACAGGTCAAATGGGTCACGAGCCTATCGACCGAGTGCCGCGGATTTTCCACGGTGCTGCGGGACTGGGCAGTCGCGACGTTCGCCCGGCGGACATTATTGCAGCCTTCGATAATATGCAGAAAGGCCAGGATGGCCAGGACTATTTTTGCGTGGGGATTGATCACGCCTTGGCACTCGGCCGCACCGACGATCCCGATTTGCGTCCTTCGGGCGGGTTTTCCATGCGAGGTCATTCGGTAGGTGGCTTCGGTTCGGTGACTACCAACAAGGTCATCGCGCGGATTGCCGGACAGGTGTTCGGTAAAGACGTGCAGGCGTATCCTAAATACGGGTCGGAGAAAAAAGGTCTACCGACGACGTACTACTTGACGATCGGTGACGAACATATCAAGACGCATAGTGAGCTGGAGTTCATTGATCTCTTGATCTTGAATGATGTGAACGCCATTCTCGCGAACCCTCTGGCCGGTCTGGTAGATGGGGGTGCGGTCTTCATGCAATCCTCGCATTCAGATCCAGGCGAAGTCTGGAAACGAATTCCGCAGCACCACAAGTCGACGATTCGCGAAAAGAAAGTCCGGCTCTACTTCTGTGACACGGTGCAGATTGCCCGCGAAGTGGCTTCGGTTGCGGACTTGCAGATGCGGATGCAGGGTATTGTCACGTTGGGGGCTTTCCTCAAATTGACGCCCTACGCCGACTCCAGCGGGATGAATGACGACCAGGTGATGGAAGGGGTGGAAAAGGCCCTTCGCAAGTATTTCGGTAAACGTGGCGAGCGCGTTGTGCAGGATAACCTGACGTGCGTCAATCGCGGATACCGGGAAACCCAGCAAGTGCCACCCGAGATGATCGCCACGGACTAGCACTGGGTGTGTGGACGAGCCCAGTATTTGCGCGGCCCTATCCTGAGTTGCTGGCAACGGCGTTCTTACGCGCGTGAAATAAAATCGCCCGTGCGGGTGTCTACCTTGATGCGTTCGCCCTCGGCCAGATACTCGGGTACTTGCACGATCAGACCGGTTTCCAGTGTGGCGGGTTTGGTACGGCTCGTCGCCGAGTTTCCACGGATACCCGGGTCACATTGGGTGACCGTGAGTTCGACTGCCGTCGGGAGTTGCAGGCCTACGCACTCATTGTTGTAAATCAGGGCTAGAATTCCTTCCAGCGCTTCAGTTACGTAGGATTGTTCCCGTTCTACTTCGGCCAGCAGGATAGCGTACTGGTTGTAGTCAGATTGATCGAGCAGATGGAGGTGGGTCGCGTCGCTGTACATCAATTTGACAGGACGTCTTTCAAAGTCCGCTTCCTCCAGTGATTCCCCCCCTTTGAGCGTGATATCTGTTTTCTGCTTGGTGACCAGCTGCCGACCACGGAACTTGTAAAGGGTCGCCGCACCGCGCGCTGACGGCGTCTGGACCGAAACAGTTTCGATCAAAACGGGAGCCCCGTTGTAGTTCAGTACGGCGCCTGGCTTGATTTCTTTTGCCTGCATGACTGGTCAATTGATTTAGTTGAACTGGTTCTGGAATGCGCTGTGGAAGGCTTCGATGCCTTTGCGCAACACGTGCATCTCATTGCCCAGTGTCGGCATTCGACAGCCATTTTCGACAGCCCGATCGGCGAATTGAGGATCTGGCGCGACGCAACCCCATGCCTTGCCGTGCTTTTGACATGCCTGGGACACTGCGCCGATTGCTTCCCACAGCTTTTCGTGGTGAAACTGGCCGACGACGCCCAACGCCAGGGACAGGTCTGCCGGACCGACAAAGAGCAGGTCGACACCTTCGATGGCGGCAATTGCGTCCGCTTCCTCGACGGAGCCGATGGTCTCGACCTGGATGGCCACAAAGTGGTCGCGGTTGGCGTCTTCGACGAACTGCGCGGGTGGTTTGTGGGTGTAGTTGGCATCGCGGCCGCCTGCGTTCAGGCCACGGGTTCCTTGCGGTGCAAATTTGCACCACGAGACGAATTCACGAGCCTGGTCGGCGGTGTGGATTTGCGCTGCCATGACACCGCCTGCGCCCGCTTCCAGACACTGTGTGACTTGCCAGTAACCCGTTGGGGGAACACGGACAAAAGAATCGAAATCGTTGGCTCGCGCCGCCAGTGACAGGTTAATGATCTGGTCGGTCGAGAGTTGGGTGTGTTCTTGATCGAGCCAGAAACCATCGTACTTCCCGGCTAAGCCAAACATTTCAACAATGATGGGATTGGGAATACGGCCGAGCGCGAAGACGTTGACGAGGTCCCCGGTTTTTAACATTTCCTTGAACGTGCGGGCCATTGTGTTCTCTTTGTGGGAGTGTCGCGGGACGGTAGGAGCGAGCTAAATGGACTTAGCAAACGAAGCAGTGTCGCAGTCCAGTGTGGTCGGGTCAAGAATCCATAGGCGGAACGTCATTCAGGTTTCAGCAGTTGGCCGAGCACGGCGGTATTGGCCGGGGGAAAGGCATAGTGTTTCAAGTCCCGGCGTGGTACCCAGCGGAACGGCGGAGCAGGCTGGGAGTTGGGGTCCAGCTGCGCAGCAAACACGAGCTGCCCCGCAAAGAAGTGCAGATCGACAGTTGCGTGTTCGTAGTCATACTGATAGCGGTCCAGCAGATGTGTCACTTCGATGGTCAGGCTGGTTTCTTCCCGGCACTCTCGGATTGCGGCGTCCTCAGGTGTTTCGTTCGGTGCTACTTTGCCGCCGGGGAATTCCCAATAGCCACCCAGCGACTGATCCGGCGAACGCCTCCCGACGAGCACATGCTGGTCGCGTTCCACGACGGCAATGGCGATCGGGATAGCGGTTCGCATGATGAACAGGCTCTCTACAGGGGCGTACCGTCACGCGTGTCGCGAACGCCCTCAGTTTACGAACGATGCCAGCACGCATCGCAGTCAGGGAAATCCAGATTGTGGACGGGTCGCGGTGCGCGTTACTTGTTCGACGCCAGTTGATCGAGCAGGCGACCGGGTGAACCCATGGCGTTGTAACCAGCGTCGACGTGCAGGAGTTCGCCAGTAATACCATCTGACATCGAGGACAACATGAAGGCACCGACTCGCCCGACTTCGGCATGGGTGATGTTGCGACCCAGTGGCGACATATGTTGGTAGAGTGATTCCATGCCCTTGGCACCGACAGCCGAACTGGCGAGCGTTTTCAAGGGGCCGGCACTGATGGCATTGACACGGATGCCGCGTGGTCCGAGGTCGTAGGCCAGATAGCGAACGGATGCATCGAGTGCCGCCTTGCAGATGCCCATGACGTTGTAACCCGGCACACACTTTTCGCCACCGAAATAAGTCATGGTGGCGATGGCAGAAGCGGGATTCATGATGTCCTTGGCTGCGTTGGCAACAGCGACCAGGCTGTAGGCACTGATTTCCATCGCCAGCTTGAAGCCCTCGCGGCTTGTTTCCACGGTATCGCCACGAAGGTCTTCGAGTGAAGCAAAAGCGATCGAGTGCAGCAGGAAGTCAATCTTCCCAAAGGTTTCGGCAGCCGTGTTCATCACACTGGCGATATCATCGTCCTGTTGGACATTCATGGGGATCAGGAATCGGGCGTTCTCGTAGTCGTCGGTTAACCGCGAGACACGGCGACGATTTTTTTGTTTCGGGTCGTCGGCCTTGTCGGGCAGATGTGTGAAACCACACTCGCCTCCTTGTTCGAGAATCTCTTTGGCAATCGCCCAGGCAATGGACCGGTCGTTGGCAACACCCAGCACGACCCCTTTTTTCCCATCGAATAATCCCATTGGTATCTCCGTCATCAAGATCTGATCGTGCGGCTGGTGGATCCACGATCGCACCAGCCGGCGAGTGTACTGCGGTTTGGTTGTCACCCGCGAATACTGTGACCTGGGCCCATACGGTGTCGGTGCTCCTGGGCGGCCGGCGTGCTTCTGCGGTATGGTTCGCCCAGGCATTACCGCTAAAGCAAGGCACTTTGCAGTGTGTTTGGGCAACCGTCTGTCGCGGAATACGAAATTCGGCCGCAGAAGAACGAGTATCAGCAGGCGTGTAGGCGATTTTACCAGATTGTTGCCAGATTGACGATTGCATCCAAGTATCTAGTTGACGACAATTTTTCTCTTATGCGCCGCGGTATGGACCACACTTGTCTCTCTGTTAGTGGGTACTGTTGTGATGGCCGAATTGCCTGATTCCGTACTTGCGTTTTCTGGTCGTTTGTTCCACATCGCCCGCCAGAGCGATGCGGTGGAGGTGTTCCTGGCCGAAGCGCTGGCTGCTTGCTGTACGCTGACCGGCGCCACTGCAGGTTGCGTCGCTCGCGCCGCCAAAGGAACCTGGAGCAGGCTGGCAGAAGTGGGGCAAGGACAGGGTCTCAGTGAGGAACTGCTGGCCGAAGCGCTTGATCGTCACGAGTTAGTGAGGGAGCAGGGGTGGGTGTGTCTGCCGTTGGGATCCGACCGCCACACGACGGAGATTTTGGCGGTCTGTGAGTCCGAGCCAACGGAACTGCCTTGGGACGCAGTGGCTGAGAGTTTGGCACAGGCTTTGGCAGCTGTTCGTGAGCGACAGGCGGACCAGCACCGCATCCGCCGTCTGGAAGCGATTTTGGAGATTGCCGCAGACTGGCAGCAGACGCGCGAGATGGACGCCCTGCTCACGCAAATTGCCGAGGCGTCGACCCGTTTATTGGTGGCGGAACGGGCCAGTATTTTTCTTTGGGATCGCGCTCGCAAGACGCTCGTGGGCAAACCTGCGCTGGGTGTGGAGGGGGGGCAATTGGAGGTTCCGGATGACGCCGGCATCGTCGGTCAGGTATTGGCCACAGGTGAGCCGCAGCGCGTCGACAGTGACGGTAATCAGCAGCAAGTGGATCGTCAGGTCGATCGCCAGCTAGGGTTCCAGACCCGCTCCCTGCTCTGTGTGCCACTACGTGGAAAAGGGGGACGCTTGTTGGGGGTCTTCGAGATGATCAACAAGCAGCAAGGGCGATTCGATGACAGCGACGAGGAGGCACTCACCGAGCTGGCTTCCCACGCCGCGATTGCCCTGGAGACAACCCAGCAACATGAGCAATTGGTCAAGACTCAGAATCAAATGACCGAACAGGCTGCCTCCCAGGCACAACTCATCGGCGCGTGTCCCGCGATCGAGGCGCTGCGTTCGACGGTGCAGAAAGTTGCCGATACAGAATTGGCAGTCCTGGTCCTGGGTGAGAACGGGACCGGTAAGGAGGTGGTGAGCCAGCAGATCCACTACTTGAGTCGCCGGCGCAATGCCCCCTTCGTTACGGTGAATTGCGCGGCCCTCTCTGAGACGCTCCTGGAAAGCGAGTTGTTCGGACACGAGAAGGGTGCCTTTACCGACGCGCATGAGATGCGCGAAGGCAAATTTGAGCTGGCCTCAGGAGGTACCCTGTTTTTGGACGAGATCGGTGACATGACGCTCAACGGGCAGGCCAAATTACTCCGCGTGCTGGAAGAAAAAGTCGTAGTCCGCGTAGGCGGTTCCCGTCCGATCCATACCGATACCCGTATAATTGCGGCTACGAACCAGAAACTGGTGGAAATGGTGCGGGAAAAACGCTTTCGTGAGGACCTCTATTTCCGTCTCAACGTGGTCACGATCGAGATGCCGGCACTTCGCGATCGGGACGCTGATATTGTGGAATTGGCAGAGTACTTCCTGGCCGAGTTTTGTGGCCAGGCGGGGCGCGCAGTGCCCCAGATTTCTGAGGCAGCCCGCCGCCGCTTGTTGGAGCATGCCTGGCCAGGGAATGTGCGTGAATTGCGCAATTTAATGGAGCGGCTGGCTTATTTGTCTGCGGGGGAGCGGATTGCTCCTGAGGATTTGTCCTTCATTCTCTCACCGGCGCAGGAGCCGGGATTCCTGTCCTTCCGCGGTTCCTTGAATGACGTTACTCGGCAGTTTCAGAGTGAATACATCCGTCAACGGATCGACGCAGTGCGCGGGAATATGACCGAGGCGGCACGGCAGCTCGGTTTGCATCGTTCCAACCTTTATCGCAAGATGCGGCAGCTGGGGATGGAGTCGCCCGAATAAGTGCCGGTGACCACGGCGGCTACTTGTGGCGCTGGGAATCCGCGGTAGGATATTGCCCTGATGTCGATTCGTTGTTGTGACTGCGTTCGACGCCCCCTTAGCTCAACTGGCAGAGCAACTGACTCTTAATCAGTAGGTTCTTGGTTCGAGTCCAAGAGGGGGCACTCTGGCGGTGGCTGGCACCGTCTGGCACATGATCGCCTGAGTCCGCAC
>PBOG01000065.1 GCA_002724245.1 Planctomycetaceae bacterium | reverse complement strand
AGGTCGGACGCGTTGCAGTTGGTGGTTTTGTAAATGACCCGGCCAGTGCGTTAGCTGATAAGTTCTGAAATCGGGGTTCCACTGGGCAGAATGGCCACAGGCCGTCCGACCTGGTTGATCAGGGTTTGAGCTGGGTTTATTCCCAGGCAGTGGTAGATCGTAGCTAACACGTCTTGTGGTTTAAGTGGACGGTCTGCAGGGCGTTCCCCTTTTGCATTGGTGGCGCCAATGACTTGTCCCATTGTTAGCCCGCCACCATAGATGAGTACGTTGCCTGCCGGCCCCCAGTGCTCCCGTCCCGGACAACCTTTGTGGTTGTGCACGCGCGGGGTGCGACCGAATTCACCTGCGAGGACAACGAGTACTCTGTCACGGAGGCCACGTTCCTCGAGGTCTTCGATTAAGGTACTTACAGCTTGGTCAAATTGTGGGCCACGTCTTCGCATGACTTGGAATATATTGCCATGCACAGCGTGATCATCCCAGCCAATGCCGCTGCGATCACCGTCACCACGGCCATCAGGAGAAAATCGAATTGCTGTCACTCGTACACCCGCTTCAACAAGACGCCGTGCCATCAGGGCTTGTTGGCCTGCTGTATTTAGGCCGTATCTCTCACGCGTTCTCCGAGTTTCCCGACTTAGATCAAAAGCACGCGCGGCTTGGCCTGATCCGGATAACAAATCGAAAGCCTGCTTTTGAAATCGATCAATCGCGGACATTTGACCGCGTAGGTCAAGTGCCACGTCCGGCGATGCCGCCTGTGGAGTACCCGTTTGACCAAATAGATTAAGCTGACGCAAAATATGCAGGCGGTCACTGAATTGCTGGCGAGTGGCTGATCGACGAAGGTTCTGGACCTGGAAATCTGGAAGCGATGGGTCGCCAGCGACTTCAAAAGCGCCAGCCGCAGGGCCTAAATAAGCCGGGCCACCGCGATGTAATCCAATTGAGTATTGGCCGCCGATGCCGACATAGTTCGGTAGCTCGCTCTGGCCGGGAAGAGGGTTTGCAGACACGCCATTGGCATTGAGCATGCCGGCTGCAAGCCGTGGGTCTGTTGACTCACCGATGAGTAGGGACGTCGGGCGCGATGCTTCGGAACGCATTCGGTGGATGATGGAAGCTAGATCTGGATAGAGCGATTTACCATTGACGACAGGTGAACCTTCATGACCGGTTATGAAGTTGTGTGTGCCAACCACATGTCCGGACGAGGGCTGGTGAATAGAGCGAACAATACTGAATCGATTTGCCAGTTGGCTTAATCGTGGCAGGACTTCACAGAACTGAACACCTGGGATGGCTGTTGCTATCGCACCAAGCTCCCCACGGAATTCAAGAGGGGCATCTGGCTTGGGGTCAAACGTTTCAAAATGACTTGGTCCACCATCTTGCCAGAGCAGAATCAGTGATTTTTCACGGCCCTCTGGATTGCGGTTAGCCTGGGTTGAGGCATGTACCAGGTTTGACAGAAACGCACTCCCACCTCCGAATCCCACTTGTTGCAGGAAGTTCCGACGAGTTGACGTTAGGTTGTCCATAAGTCAATTGGCCTGGGACGGGCATCCAATGAAACAGAGCTGCTGGTGCAGTGGCACCGATATCGGCCTTCAATCTTACCAGAACACGGGTGCCCCGAGAAAGGAAATCTCTCTGGAGAGGCTGTTACCCGACCCGCGAGTAATCAGTTCAAATGTCTAGTGAATGCCCGGTGTCGTGCGAACATGCAGCGTGAGTCTGGGAAATGTGATCCAGGTGTCTTATTGTCACATTGGCGGAGATTGATGATTTCCGCTGGGGTATGCGATTCGGGATCAAACACGGGTAGTGGTACCGAAAATTGGTCGGAGGGCTTTATCGCGTACGTTGGTGTTACACACAAAGGGAAATTGAACGGTCGACATATATTGAGCTCATCGTTTGTTTCTATATGACCGGGTTGTGTGGAGTACCGCTGCAGATATTCACACGGTGTTGGGAACATTGGTATAATGGCAGTTTGGTCTATCCTCGTTAGGTTGCTGCGATGGCTATTGGGCTGGAACAATTCGTTAAATCCGTTTCAGACAGCGGAATCTTGTCAGGGCAAGAGATGGACGCGGTTCGCTCGAGGATGGCGAGCCAGTCTCTCGAGGTGCAGGATTTTGCTCGTGAGTTGGTCAATCAGGGGAAATTGACCATTTTTCAGGCCCGAAATATTGTCGCCGGCGGTGCCAATCGATTGGTACTGGGGAGCTATGTCATTCTCGACAAGTTAGGCGCTGGCGGTATGGGAACGGTTTACAAGGCCCAGCACCGCAGGATGAAACGCGTGGTTGCCTTGAAGGTGTTACCGACCGCGAAAATGTCAAAGTCTGGAATGGTGCAACGATTTCAACGTGAGGTTGAGGCTGCTGCCAAGCTGGATCATCCCAACGTGGTGACGGCACATGATGCCGATGAACATCGCGGCTTGCATTACCTGGTAATGGAATATGTAGACGGGTTTGATTTGGCCTACCTTGTTGAGCGGTGCGGTCGATTACCTGGCGAATCTGTTGACTGGATTATTCAGGTCGCAAAGGGCCTCAACTACGCCCACAACCAAGGCGTTGTACACCGCGATATCAAACCAGCCAATCTTCTTCTCGATACAAATGGAACCGTCAAGATTCTGGATATGGGACTGGCCCGATTTGATGAGCAAGCAGACGGTAGCGAAGATGAAGCTTCCGGGTTGACGCAGATGGGGGAGATTATTGGCACTCTCGATTTCATGTCCCCAGAACAGGCTGAAGATACACGGCGCGCTGATGCACGGTCCGATATCTACTCACTGGGGTGCACGTTGTACTACCTGTTGACGGCGCAGTATCTGTATTCTGAAGATACGGTTTTGAAGAAACTTTTGGCACATCGGACGAAACCGATTCCTTCCTTGAGGTCGATTTGTTCCGATGTTTCCGAACGACTGGACCTGTTTTTCCAAAAAATGGTGGCCAAGAGTCCTGACGATCGCCCTCAGACTATGGGCGAGGTTATTGAGGAGCTTCAAGCAGCACGCCTCCAGGAGTCTGCCGGTTCACAGAGCAACCAGGAAATCGAAAAACTTCTCGCGCCGCTAGAAGAAGAAAAACGCAATGAAGGTCAGAAAAGGGCTCAGCGTGAAACAGAGCAGATGATGCGGACAAAGCCGGTGACGACGCCGGTGACAGTGAAGCAGCCTCAGAAGAGTGCAACGGATGTCAATGAATTGATTCAGGGTGTCGAGAATGATGCTCGGGCCGTTAAAAATACAGATGCACAGCGCAGGGATTCAAGACGTCAGGTGGGATTGGCTAGATCGACTTCTAGAGACTCGGACACGACGACATTGTCATTAGTTCTGGCTTGTAAATGCGGTGCAGTGTTTGCCGCGCCGGGTAAGCTCGCTGGCAAGATCTTGAGCTGTCCTTCTTGTTCCGGAAAAATTCCAATTCCGGATCCACAAAAGCGAGTCGCCGGCGAATACTCTGAGGTGCGATGCCCGTGTGGTGAACGGTTTTTTGCCACGGGAGGCGCCTTCGGGAAAACATTGAAGTGCAAGAAGTGCCGTAAGCCGGTTTCTATTCCTAACCCTAAATCGCGAGCGGTAAGCTGCAAGAAATGCGGTCAGCGATTTGCGGCAAGCGACTCTCTTGCTGGTAAGACAGTCGCCTGCCCTAGTTGCAGCGGTGCAATCAAGGTGCCGCCTCTGTAGTAAAGCAATCTCAGGATGTGGCGTTTTCCGTACAAACGCTGTCAAGTGAATGGGAAGCTGTCGAACTCTTCGTTGCGTGGAGTAACTCGTTCGACTGAAGCCCCTGTTTTGAGGAAGCGTTTGGCCCCTTTCAACACGTTGCTGGTGTTTGACTTATGCGGCCAGTTGACTCGTAGTATTTCGCAGAATGAACGATCTATGTTAGGCACACGGTTATGGTAAAAGCGGGAATCTTGGGCGCAACGGGTTATACTGCCCGCGAGCTGATACATATACTCCTGCGTCATGAACACGCGGAAATCGTTGCGCTGACTACACGGCAGGAAGGCGATGTACACGTGTCGGAAGTACATCCCCAGTTCGCAGGGCGACTGGACCTGGTGTTAGAGCCCCTTAAGTCCGACGAGATCATCGCACGCTGTGATTGCGTTTTTAGTTGTTTGCCACATGCGGCATCAGCGGAACGGGTAAAACCGCTGGTTGACGCTGGCATTCGCGTCGTTGATCTGAGTGCCGACTACCGATTACAGGAAGTCGGCACGTATACACATTGGTATCGAGAAGAGCATCCAGATCCAGAACGTGTTGGAGCGGTTGCATACGGATTGCCGGAGTTGTTTTTTGATGAAATTGCCGCCTCGCAGATCGTTGCGAACCCGGGATGTAACCCTACCGCCCCCATTCTTGCGTTGGCGCCTCTATTAAAAGCCCGTTGTATCCAGCCCGCGGATGTTATTGTCGATGCGAAATGTGGCGTCAGTGGAGCGGGTCGTTCTCCTAAACTCACGACCCATTTTCCAGAATGCAATGAAAATGTTGTGGCGTACAACGTCGGACACCACCGTCACACACCGGAATTCAACCAGGTATTGCAAAAGGTTTCAGGGGCAAATGTAGATGTGCTTTTTATTCCGCACCTCGTTCCGATGGATCGCGGGATATTGACCACGACGTACGCGACAGCTTGTGATCCAATTTCCGAGGAACAAGTACTGGGTATTCTGCGGGAATTTTATCGCGATCGGCCATTTGTCCGTGTTGTTGATAATTTGCCGACGACAAAGCAGACGTTAGCATCAAATTATTGCGATCTAACGGCTCGAGTGATTGGTGAGCGCGTTGTTCTCATTGGGAGCATTGACAATTTATGGAAAGGCGCGTCTGCAGCAGCGGTACAGAATTTCAACGTGATGTACGGATTTGAGGAAACCACTGGACTGTGCGACTAAGTTGCGCTGTGAATTGTCTCACGAGAAGTGGGAAACGCAGTGAGAATGAGACGCAGGGCCTAACTGCCGGTGTCCCTGTTGTGCTTGTCCACAGGGAGTTGTCGCTCTACTTTTTAGTGGCCCATGACGTAAGCAAATAGCAGTGGGGCGACAATAGAAGCGTCCGAATTGATCATAAACTTCGGGCAATCGACATCGAGTTTGGACCAGGTGATTTTTTCGTTCGGTTCGGCGCCGGAGTAGGATCCGTAAGAGGTCGTCGAGTCGGAGATCTGTGCAAAATATGACCAAAGCCTGACGTCGCGCTGCAAGTCTTGGAGTATGAGTGGTACGACGCAGATGGCAAAATCTCCAGCAATGCCACCACCAATCTGGAAGAGCCCAATCGGTGAATTGTCCGAGTGCTCCAGGTACCAGCCAACAAGATGTTCCATTTGTTCGGTACCGGACCGGATCGCACGGTGTGAACTCACGGTACCGTCAATTACACGAGCGGCAAAGATGTTGCCGAGAGTCGAGTCTTCGAATCCGGGCGCATAAATTGGGATTGCCATTTCTCGCGCGGCAACGACCCAGCTTGCTTCCGCCGGGATTTGAAAATGTTGTTCCAGAGTCGGGTCGTCGAGCAGTCGGTAATAGTATTCGAATGGAAAGTAGGATTCTCCTTTGTCAGCGGCTTCACGCCAGTATTCAACTAGCCGAGACTCCATCTGCCGCATGACGGTTTCCGGAATACATGTGTCGGTGACACGATTTAATCCGTCATCGCGCAGCTGTTGTTCGTCCTGCGGTGACAGGTCTCGATAGTCCGGTAACAGTTTGTATTCACTATGGGCGAGGAGGTTGAAGAGATCTTCCTCCAGATTTGCTGCGGTACAGGAAATCGCGTGTACCTTGCCACAGCGGATCATCTCGGCCAAGGAGAGTCCGATTTCTGCCGTGCTCATAGCTCCAGCCATGGCAAGCAGCATTTTGCCGCCATCTTTCAAATGGGTCTGGTAGGCACGTGCGGCGTCGACAGTTTCACGGGCGTTGAAATGCCGGAAGTGTTTGTCCAGGAAGGAAGATATGGACATGAACGGTCTCTAACTCAAATCAGTGAGTAGGGTTTACCAGCGTGCTCCTTCACAGCAGGTTTCGCAGATCGCCCGACAGCGAACGCATTGGAGCTTGGCCCGTATTTCGACCAGCTTGGCGCCACAAGCGACACATGCCGGTGCAATGGATTGTCCGCGACTTGACGTGCTCTCCGGTACGGTGCTGTTGCTGAGGTGAACTGTTTGTTGCGTCTGTGTCGGCGAGTGGTTCATGGGGGTCTCCTAATTTCGAGGCATGTCGCAACTCAAGCCGCCTGCCGCAGGCACATAGCACCTGGTTGCGTAGTCCATGACCATTCGGTGAGCGCTGAATCGCCAGGCAAGCGTGCTAATCGAGTTCATCATGTACTTGATCCACTGCTGCGGCAGTCCGTCGATATCTCGGTCATAGAACATCGGGATGACTTGTTGTTCCAATACGTCATAGAGTGAATCTGCTTCCCGCTGATCAGTAATTGTGTCGTCTACGTGATGACGCCCATTGCCAATTGAGAATCCGTTTGCACCGTCGTAGGCTTCTGCCCACCATCCATCACGAACGGACAGGTTGAGAGCCCCATTGAGGACTGCTTTTTGGCCACTTGTACCGGAAGCCTCAAGCGGCCTTCGGGGATTATTCAACCAGACATCGACGCCTTGGATCATATGCCGACAGACGTTGACGTCGTAATCTTCGAGGAACACGATCCGGTCCTGAAAGCGGGCATCGTGTCGTGTGTTGGCAATTTCCTGAATAAGCTTTTTGCCGGGTTCATCGCGGGGATGTGCTTTTCCGGCGAAGATCAATTGAATTGGTCTGGTTGGATGAGTCAGCAAACTACGGAAGCGGTCAGGGTCCGACAGTAATAGAGTTGCTCGCTTATACGTGGCGAAACGGCGGCCAAATCCAATCGTCAGCACACTCGGGTCGAGTAGATGGCGTGATTTCTCAATGACCTCAGTGTTTTCGCCTCGTCGCTGTGTTTGTCGAGTGACACGACGGCGTACGAATTCCAGTAGCAGGTTTTTCAGTCCGTTGTGTGTTTCCCATAATTCACCGGGATCGACCTGGTGGATGTTGCTCCAGAGTTCTGGCTCCCCCATGCGACGCATCCATTCAGAGGGGAAGTTGCGGTCGTACAGTTGTTGCATTTGCCATGCGAGCCAGGTGGGAATATGAACTCCATTAGTGATGTGGCCGATAGGAATTTCCTCTTCGACTCGCCATGGCCAGATATGGGCCCACATGCGCCGGGAGACTTTCCCATGTAGAGAGCTGACGGCGTTGGCTTTGCGCGATAGTTTGAGTCCCACGACGGTCATGCAAAACGTTTCGGTGTCGTTTTGTGGTTCGACACGTCCTAATCCCATCAGTTGGTCGAAAGAAATTCCCAGTTGGTCACGCAGCGGCCCGAGGTGTTCCTCGACCAATGCGCCATCGAATCGGTCATGTCCAGCAGGGACGGGCGTGTGCGTAGTAAACACGGTTTGTTGAGCGACATCACGCAACGCATCATCAAAACAAAGCCCATCATCGTGCATGCGCTCGCGAATGACCTCTAGAGGTGCGAACGCACTGTGTCCTTCATTCAGATGGTAAACACCTGGGGTGATTTGCAGGGCTTTAAGTGCTCGGACACCGCCGACACTCAATACAAGTTCCTGGCGAATTCTTGTGCGCTCGTCGCCTCCGTATAGCCGGCTGGTGAGCTGACGGTCTTGTGGGCTGTTCCCTTCAACATCACAGTCAAGCAAGTACAGTTGCACACGCCCGACACGAACGAGCCATACTTTGGCGAGTAGCGTTTCATGGCGAGTTTCGATTTCGACCGTAAGATCGCTGCCGTCAAGAGAACGTGCTGGTGTGAGTGGCAAATTCTCGACCTTGGTGTCCAGGTATTCTTCGTTCTGGTAACCTTCGGCGTCGAGGTGTTGTTTGAAGTAACCCTGATCATAGAACAGGCCAATACCAATGAGTGGTACACCCAGATCGCTGGCGCTCTTGACGTGATCACCAGACAGGACCCCTAGACCGCCTGAGTAGATTGGCATGGATTCGTGCATGCCGAACTCAGCCGAAAAATATGCGACAGGATTAGCCCCCAGGACGTTTGCGTGGGTCGATCCCCATGATTGTGAATGAGCAGCGTATTCCTTGAGACGACGATACGCGTGATTGATGCGACTATACAGCACCATTTCTTCAGCACGCGCTGCCAAACGTTCTGGAGAGAATTCACGCAGCAAAGCAATGGGATTGTGGTCTAGTTGTCTCCATCGGTTGGGATCTAGATCACGGAAGAGGTTGATTACTTCTGGGTGCCAAGACCACCACAGGTTGCTTGCCAGTGCCAGGCACTTGTCATAAAGTACTTGTGGTGATAAGTCGGCCGAATTGGGGATTTGCGCCCCGTGTTCCTGTGGAATTTCGAGAGTACTCACGATCACGTCCTGTGTCACCGCATGCTAGGAATGTGCCAAGAAAAAGCGGCCGGATTGTAGTAAGTTGCATGGAATTCGAAAAGACGAGATGTGCTAAAACACCATGAACGAGCGGTCCAGTCGACCCGGTCGCATCATCTCGCCGGATGACGAGCAGCTGGGTGAACTTTGTGAAAAACTTACTGCGTTGTCTCCCAGTCTGGATAAGCCCGGGGCCTGGCCACAGCAGCAACTGCAGCTATGTGCACAATATGGTGTGTTTGAGTGGTTTGTGGGGCGTGAGTACGGAGGGCAGGATTGGGACGCTTCGGCGATTATGCGAGCGTACTTGAAGTTGAGTGCTGCTTGTCTGACAACCACGTTTGTCATTACGCAACGAACCGGAGCCTGCCAGCGGATTGCATTGTCTGAGGATACAGAACTCAAGCGGCGTTTACTCCCAGATCTTGCTTGCGGGCGTCAATTTGCGACGGTTGGCATTTCCCATTTGACGACGAGTCGTCGTCATGAGGCGCGTCCAGTCTTGCGGGCGGAAGAAGTTCCGACTGGATTTATGCTCGATGGGTTCAGCCCTTGGGTGACAGGTGTCACATTTGCCGACGTAGTGGTGGTTGGGGCTACCCTGCAGGATCATCGACAACTATTACTTGCCCTGCCGACGACTTTGCCCGGCGTCATGTCTGTTGAGTCGGCCGATTTGGTGGGATTGACGGCGAGTCGAACAGGTCCTTTGCGTTGTGAGAACGTGCATGTGCCTGGTGACTTCTTGCTGGCAGGGCCAGTAGCAGAGGTGATGAAGACCGGTGCCGGTGCCAAGACAGGGGGAGTACAGACATCAATTTTGGCTTTAGGACTCGCAGCGAGCGCGCTCGATTATCTTGATGCCGAGGCTCTTAAGCGTCCGGAACTTGAACCCCCTACGATGGCGCTACGACGCGAGTGGCAGTCGCTCTGCGACGAGTTGTTCGCTCATCTTGACGGTAGCCATGATTGCGACTACCAGATAATGCGGACGCGAGCCAACAGCCATGTCTTGCGGGCAACGCAGGCAGGGCTTGCAGCGGCCAAGGGGACTGGGTACGTAGCAGGGCACTCAACGGGCCGCTGGTGTCGAGAAGCTCTGTTTTTCCTCGTGTGGAGCTGTCCGCAACCAGTACTTGCTGCCAATTTATGTGAGTTGGCAGGGATTAGTGAAAGCTGACGTAGAACATTTGTGCGTACCTGAACGGAACCGGAGTAGAGGAAGTTACTGGTGCGCAGAGATGTTGGGGGGGGCGGAGACAGTATGCAGACAGTAGCACCGACTCAATTGGAACGGGTTGCTGACGGAACTCTGGTGATCTCTTGGAGCAATGGAGAAGTTCGCAAATACACGGTGCAGGAACTTCGCTCCAGCTGTCCTTGTGCGACGTGTCGGCAGGAGTCCGCATCAGCAGGTGCGGAAATGTTCCCTGTGCTCTCTACGGTTGGGCAGGAAACGTTACAGATTGCAGGCATGACGCCTATGGGGAACTACGCATACGCAATCGAATTCAGCGACGGCCACAATACCGGGATCTATGCGTTCCCGCTGTTGCGAAGTCTGGGCGAACCGGCTTAACAGGCTGGGGGTACTTAACGCGCTAGGCGAAAAGTTCTAATAAACCGTCGATCGGGTGAACGCCACAGGCGTTGACTGGCAGTTTAGACGACAGCATTAATTGGGTGGAGTGGCGGCTTTCTCGGTGCTGTCCTCTTTCTTCAGGCCTTTGTCTTGAAGTTCGCGGAACGCATCCACTCCAAAGCCGTCCTCCTTAGCCTCTTCGTTTTCTTTGATGATTTCCCCACGCCCGAGTCGGATCTTCTTGTAGACGTCTTCAGAAACGACGTAATACCATGGTGCAAACCGAGCGTTCAGTTCGTTGACGCGTTCACGTGCTTTCTTTACTGTCGCCTGGTAATCTTCCAGCTTCTTGTCATTTTCTTTCTGGATGCGCTCACGCTCACTTTCGACCTTGGCTTTTTCTTCATCGAGGTCGCCTGCAGGCACGCTAGCGGGAGGGGCTGCGGCTGCGTTCTGGGGGTCTGCCTGGGGTGCCGGTGTTTCATCCTGGCATTCTGCTTCAGGTTTTGGCGTCGCGGCGGCGCCCTGTTCCGCTGGTTTTTCAGGGCCGGTGGGTCCAGCCGGTGCCGTGGGCAGTTCTTCCAATGCTGGTTTTTCAATCTTGGTTTCGTTCAGACGCGCCAGTACGAACAGATAGCGATTGAGCCCTTCCGCTTCTCCTTCCGCCTTTGTTCTGGCGACGTTTCCGAATCTCAGGACGTATTCCACACCATCTTTCATGCCAACCAGCACTTCACCATTGACCGACAGTAGCTCCTGACGCTGCTCTTCTCCCATCGTGAGACCGAAAAAGCCTTTTTGAAAGAGGCTATTGAAGCTTTCCTGATCAGCCATGAAGTCGGCACCGGCCGTCAAATCTTTACCAAGCCCTGCTGGCTTTTTCTCGACATCGACAATCTTCAAGTCGCCTAACGCGTTCTTGAGATCGTTGAGTTTTGTGTCATCGAGTTCTTCCGCATCGGCCAGATTTCCGGAAAACGGTTTGTTTTCCTTATCGTAGGTGATCAGGTCACCCAATTCCCATTTACTGTCGGTACTGTTGTAGTTCAGGGTAATGTCGTGGCGCCGATTGATGCTTACGGCAAAACGATTTCCTCGCAGTACTTTTTGCACCGAGTAGTCTTTTAGCTGCAAGCTTTCCACGTCGAAAGTACTGAGCTTGAGCAGGTCCTGCTCCACCCAGTCGGAGAACTTGGTTGATAGTTTTTCAGGGTCGATTTCGGCGACGTAGACAGGGTCTTGTCCGACCTTGCGAACAAAACGCTGCCCTTCACTGCCCTTGACCTTTTTGCCGATGATGATTTCAACAACTTTGTCATTGTTTTCATCCTTGACTTCGACAAGCATACCGATGCCTTCATCTCCGGCATTGGTTTTGTCTTCACTTGGTTCCACAACTCCGTAAAGTGCATGGTCCGTTGCGTCTTTGGATGCCGTAGCCAGGCTTTTGAACTCGGTTAATCCAAGTGTCGCATCACGAATCTGATCCGCTGCATCGGCGGGGTAGTTGTCGTGTGAGGGGAGTGACCAAACCCCGGTAGTTGCCGATCTTCGAGTGACTTCGAATTCTTTCAGCTCTGCTAGTTCTTCGTCGTATTTGACGATGCGCAAGCTCGAAGCCTTAGTGGCGTCCTCAAAATTATCCGTCAGCGCGACTTCCCCAGTGTCACTGATCTCCGACTCGGTCGACGGATGAAAAACAATTGCTCCCGCCAGTGCGATTGCAGCGACGGCTCCAAATACAGCAGTTTTGGCTAGCTCATTCATAATTTCTTTTACCAACAGGCCTTGGACCAGGCTATTTCGTAGTGGACCGCACTGAGGCTATTTCAGTCGAGACTTGGCAACCCCTTCACGCTCTCTCAAACTGCGAGAGACAAACACGACAAATCCAACCAGGATGGGTGGAATCGCCGCCAACAATGTCATGTATTTCACATTATTTTGAATTTGACGCACTTGCGTGTCGGAGTTGCGACGACTGACTTCAATCGACTTATTCATGTCACGTTGTTCTTTTTCTCGCTGGACTTCGAGTCGACGTCTTAAATTCTCCTGCACGATGGAGAATTGTTGCGATTCTGACTGGTATTCTTCGTAGACGTCTTCGCCGTTGCGATAACGTGCTTCCAAACCTTCGACTTTCGTACGGAACTCGTCGATTTGTTTCTGGTTGCTGGCTTCAGCTTCCTGGAGCTTTTTGTCAAATTGTTGTTTGAATTCACCACGGGCTTGTTGCTCATTGGCCCTTGCCTCTTGGCGTACATTTTCAATCAGTGAAAGTGTGTGGTGGCGGGTCTTGCGTTTGCGAATTTCAACGTAGTCATCGTCCCCTGACAATTCGTCAATGACATTGAGCATGAAGGTCACGTTTTCGAATTGCCAGTTGAATTCGCCAGTCTGATCGGGTTGTGCACGAATTCTCAGGAAGGCCGGGCTCATAACGTCGATATCGGCGACGTAGATGACGTCGATTTCCTTTTTGCTCGGCGCTTGTTCTGCACCGGGTTCATCAGCTGGGGCAGGTGTTGCAGTGGCATCAGTGGCCGAGGTTGACCCATCTTCCTCATCGGCCATCAGCTCGTCCTCAGTGATTTCGCCCTGGATCCGAGCGGCCAGGATCTGCGCACCCTTACCCTTGGAATTGACCTGCTGAATTTCCTTCAATAGGTTCCCCAGGTACTGTGGCGTTTGTTGCATTTGCCGTTCTGCGTCTTCGTAATCCTGAGAAGCAATACTTCCGGCCTGGGCGCCCGTGGTGACCAGTGGTGTAAACGTCAGTTTACTTTTCACGCTGTCGTCATTCCTGATGGAGCCGGGCAAAATGAAGAGCAGTTCGGCAATTCCATTGGTGATCGAGCTTTTCGTCGAAAAGGCCTCTTCCGCACCAATCGCCTCGTTGCGGATGATTACCCAGAGATCATTCCATTGCTGTGTCTGGTCGATGCGCGGGTAAGGATTGTATTCATGGAATACAAGGTGGGGTTGGTAGAGTCCGTCCAGTCCGTTGGCGCCGGGTACCTCGATGTCCAGGACTTTCCAAAGTTTACGGATGTCGCCTTTAGGAATCGGGCCACCGCCTCCACCCATGCCACCCATACCACCCATCATCGGGTTTTGAGGTCGCCGTTTTGCTTGTCCGGTTGGTGTACCGGGCATCAGCATCGGCCGTGGATCTTCAAAAATGGCAGTGGGCATTCCGTTCTTGATCGCGGTAATCACATTGTCAAGCTCGGGTGGCCCCAGGGACGATGGTTGAACCACCATCATGGCATCGTATTTCCTGTTGTCCACATCACCGATGTCGATGGGCGCTGTTGGGTCAATTTCTTCGACGTCGTACTGCTTTTCCAACTCTTGAATGATGAGTTGTTTGGGAATCTGTTGCATGCGTTGCATGTCGAACGAGCCGAACATACTGGCATCTGTTTTGACGACGGCAAGTTTCTTGCGTTTGGCTTTAGTAACGGTGGCAATTGAGCGGGCAAGTTCGTACTCAACAGGAACGCCATAGTCGAAGAAAGGAATCACAACTTTATCCAGCTTGCAGCGAAACGCTGCTCCCATAATCACCTCGGTTTGTTCAAAGCGTCCCCGGGTGCGGACATTAACGATGGTTGGTTCAATCCCATAACGCTCCTTGGCAATCGTGGCTTCGTCGCTGAAGGGTTCAATATCCTGATAGATGTTCACTTCAATAGAACCACCCTGCAATCGATCGAATTCTTTGAGCATCGAGAGCAGGTCGGTGCGAGTTTTGACGTAAATTTCCGGAACGGTACTGCTGATGAAAGCATCGATGCGGACGACGTCATCGATCTCAAGGTTGCGAATAAGATTTTTTGTGTCGTTCGAGATTGTGCTGATTTTTCCCTCGGAAAGATCTTTGCGAAACCAGTCCTGGTTTGTTACGAGGTGGCTGAGACCAAGCATCGTCAAAACCAGGGCAACCGACCGGACAAGGAAGTGCAGTCCCATTCCTTTTCCAGCCTGGCCAGCCGACCAGTGCCGTTTGCCGATCAAGATCATGCTGAGGTACAGGCCGATCGAAATGACCAGCAGGAAATAGACCATTGACGAGCTGCTGACGACTCCGCGTCCTAAATCATCGGCTTTGGCAGACATACTGAAAGATGCGATAGTTCTGGCAGTGGCGACCTGAGAGGCCGGCGTGAGTGTGTCGATATACGAAATAAACACGAGGGGTGCATTAAATACGACGCCGAGAATGAAACCGACGGTCAGATTACTAGTCAGAAATGAAGCCACCATGCCAAGAGACAGCATGGCCATGCCCATTAGCCAGTATCCCAAATAGGTTGTGGAGAGTAGCCCGGCATCCAGATTTCCATTGGTCAGGCCTGCCAAAACGGCGCTGTTTGCCAATTGAGAAAACAAGAGCGATGCGGTAAATACCCCGCCAGTTGCCAGGTACTTGCCGACCACAATATCGAAGTCGTTGGCAGGCAGGGTGAGCAACAATTCGTCGGTGCCCTGCCGGCTTTCTTCCGACCAGATCCCCATCGTGATAGCTGGAATGAAAATCAGCATGACCATTGGCAGATATTGGTTGAGCTGGTCGAGATTGGCGAGGTTATTGATGAAGAAGTTTGGCGGCCAGAAAGCAGCCAGCGAAGTGAGCAGGACGAAAAGGCACAGGAAGACATAGCCGGAAGGATTGCTGAAGTAGCCAATGAAGTTGCGTTTTAGTACTGCAAAAGCGATTCTGCCGCTGGAGTTTGCTCGCAGGTAGACTACGTGCATCAGAGAGGCAATGATGTTGAAGACAACCAATGGATAAACCACGTTGTCGGAAGCCTGGAGGCCAAATGCCAGGCCGATGAACACGGCCGTAAAGCCCCCAATGAACTTTGGGTCTCGGTAGACAGCGAGCGGCATCGCAATGGAGATTGCAGTCCACACGAAAACGGCATCGATGAGAACGAAGCTGATGAGGGCAAGTACGATTTCCATTACTTTAACTCGCGTATGATGTTGTCGATCGATGGGAACTGATCGAGCTCAGGTGCCTTAGATATTGATTGGTCGCTGCTCAGTTGCAGGTTGCCCAGTCCTGGGCAAAAAAGGAAAACTACACTCTTTCACATGACTAAGCGTCGGTTGAGGTCAGTTCATAAAAAGCCTGTTCCATGCCTTTGCCGTTCTTGTCGAGGTCTGTAGCCGGGCCGTCATACACAACCCGACCTTCGTCGATCAAAATGACCCGACTCGCCATGGCTTCAACTTCCTGCAGAATGTGCGTGGAGAGGAGGATTGTTTTTTCCTCTCCCAATTGCTTGATGGTGTCCCGCACATCGCGAATTTGATTGGGATCAAGTCCGGCCGTTGGTTCGTCCAGAATGAGCACATCTGGTTCGTGCAAAAGTGACTGCGCTAAGCCGACACGCTGTCGATATCCTTTTGACAGCTTTCCGATCGGCTTGTGATAAACACTTCCAAGTGAGCAGAGATCAACTACGGCGTCGATTCGCTCGCTGCGCCGCGCTGGGCCCATGCCGCGTGCTTCGGCAAAAAACTGCAGCAGAGAATGTGGGGTCATTTCCGGATAGAGCGGGCCATTTTCTGGCAAATAGCCCAGACGCTCACTGCCGGCAAGACGATCTTCTTGCATGTTGTGGCCGGAGATCCTGGAAACTCCTTCCGAAGGTGCCAGATATCCCGTAAGCATTTTCATTGTGGTGCTTTTGCCTGCACCGTTTGGTCCGAGGAAAGCGACAACCTCTCCCTGGTTCACCGTGAATGTGACATCTCGGCACGCGGTAAAAACGCCATAGAACTTGGACAAACCCACCGCCTCAATCATCGCGGGACTAGTTGGGGCGGGGGCAGATTCGACTTCAGCCATGGGGAATTCTCGCTACCCGGGGAACATATGATTCAAGGGTTGAGCGGTTAGAANATTGCCATCAACGTGAGGGTCGCGGTATAACGGCGCGGCCCAGGAACGCTCTCNGGCNTCCAGCTAAATAACGGTTATTTAGCTGGAGGCGTCAGNTCCGCTAATTTATGANCCAAAGAGCCAGAATTCAACCGGCTAACCGCATTTTTTTGCGGTGTCGTGGGCGTTTTTTTGGATTGGGGCAGGTGTGGAATGCAGGGAAGGATTCCGGGTAGAAGCCCGTGCACCACGATCCGCTGGAAGGAGACGTTTAACCTGTACTAAATAACAGATGTTTCTGCCGCTTCGTTGCCGGTTTGGTGCTGGCCAGCCGTGCAGTGCTTACAGGCCCACAGGCATTCCAGGAAACCGCCCGAGCCCTGTTGCCCCGATTTTCTCATGATCGAGGTTGGCTGGCTGGAATCGAAGATTCCAGAAGCGGGGTCGTGGTGTGGCGAAATGATACATGTTGTTTCCAATGGGTGTTGTCGGCGGCTGGAAAATCGGTACGCAGATGCACGCCTCGAGATTCCTGCCGGCACGAGGCCGCTTCAACCATAAGTCGCGCAATAGTGAGGAGATTTTGCAGCTCCCAGCCACTTTGAGTGTCAAATTGCCGAACAAGCACGTAGCGGCACCAGTGCTCGATTGTTTGCCGTGCTTCTGCCAGGCCGTGGGCTTCCCTGCGGACGCCCATTGAACGCCACATCAGGCTTTGCAGGCTGTTGCGAATATCCGCCAGGTCGAGTGCTTCGACTGGCTGTAGCGACTTCATATGGTCGATCGAAGGGGCGCGGTAGTCATCGGACTGAGCGGCGGCCGCTTCCGCTGCGCCGGCACCGGCCCGGCCCCCGTAAACCAGGCCTTCCAGGAGGCTATTCGAAGCGAGGCGATTGGCTCCATGGAGTCCGCTGGAGGTGACTTCACCGGCAGCCCATAGACCGGGGACACTAGTGCGCCCCATGTCATCGACGATCACACCGCCGATCATATAGTGGGCGCCGGGCCGAACAGGAATAGGGTCTTGTGTCACATCGATTCCAAATTCCTCGCAGGTGTGGGCGATTCCTGGAAATCGGGAACGTACGAATTGCGCGTCCAGGTGGCTCAGGTCGAGGTAGACACAGGGATGTTGTGTCCGTTGCATCTGACTCACGATAGCCTGCGAGACGACGTCTCGTGGCGCCAGTTCCTGGCGTGGGTCGTACTCTTCCATGAATCTCAGGCCATTGCGATCGATCAGGTAGCCCCCCTCTCCACGTATCGCTTCGGTGATCAGGCTGCGGCTCGTTCCGGCGATGTAGAGCACGGTTGGATGGAATTGCAGGAACTCGAGGTCTCGCAATTCACCCCCGGCTCGAAATGCCAAGGCGTGTCCGTCAGCCGTTGCGACAGGTGGATTGGTAGACTCACGGTAAAGCTGACCTCCGCCACCTGTGCAGAGGATGATCTGTTTGGCCCATACCAGTGCCATGCCTTGACCCGTAGATACCAATGCACCCCTGCAGATTCCGTCATGGGTCAGCAGATCGACGGTAAAAGTGTTCTCCCAAACTCGTACATTTGACAATCTTTGGGTCCAGGAGATTACGGCCCGCATGACTTCCTTGCCCGTTGCATCCCCTAATGCATGAACGACCCGATGGCGGCTATGGCCTCCCTCTCGTCCTAATTCGAGTTCGCCATTTTCTTTATCGAATCGGGTTCCCCAGTTCATGAGCTGCTGGATCTGGTCAGGGGCCTCGCGGACGACCATCTCAACAATGTCGCGATGACATAGTTCACCACCAACCAACACGGTATCGGCTACGTGGTCTTCAAACCGATCTTCAGGGGCCAGTACGCCCGCGATGCCACCTTGAGCATAGTTGCTATTCGATTGCCGCAAGGCGTCTTTTGTAATCACCAGCACTTCTTGGTTGCTGGTGACTGCATTGGCTGCGCGTAGACCTGCGAGCCCCGCTCCGATGATCAAGATGTCTGTGAAGTGATGCGGTAGGCGTTTAGGGTCAAAGGCGGTGAGGTACCGGGGAATTTCGCTCACGGAGACTCGCTGGGGGTTCGAGATACACTACGCTTGTAAGCGTTGAATTTTTTCCGCAATCCAGGCGGAGGCGCGAAGCGGGTTCCCGCATCATTCAGGTTGTTGATTCTGCCTTTGCGTATAGCCTGTTGACTGACGCGTGTTCCTTGTGGTTTCAACCCGAGACTGCGCAATGCCTGCTGCAATTCATGCTTGCCACTGGGAGTCACGGCGTTATTTTTCAGCTTTTTCCAGCGGCGTACGAATTCTGCGACATCTTTCGCATCCCAATTGAGTTTTTTGAGTAATTTGGGGTCAGGATTGCTTTCCTGGTCCGCTAGTTTCTCAAGAACCAGGTCAGTGGCTTTTTGTGCGTGTTCCAGGTCCGGTGTATCGCCATCGCGGACATCAGTTGTGTCGCTTTGACTTGTGTCTGCAGACTCAGAAGGAATTCCGCCGCCCCGTGGATTTGCCGCTGCTTGGCTTGCGCGTCCGTCAGTAGCGGCCCCATTGTCTTGCGTTTGCTTTCCTTGTTCTGGTTCGGGAGTTGTTTGATTGGCTGAAGCAGCCGGGTCGTTACTGGTTTGCTCTGGCGAAGATGGGTCGCCTGCATCATCAGCCCCCCTGCCCTCACGGTCCTGATTGTTTTCTGTAGAGTTGGTCAGGTCTGAGGCCCCGTCTTTCTTCGGTGTCTGTTCGCCGGTCGGTGATGATTCATCTAATTGGGGTGACTTGCCAGAGTCTGGTTTCTGACCAGACTCGGAAGCATTGGTTGAGGTGTTGTCGGGTCGAGGCGTCCCGTCTTTTGACTGTTGTTTTGGCCCTGCGGTATTTTCCTGTGACGAGGTAGCTGGATCAGCCGGCTCCGCGGCTGGATTTGTTTTCGGTTGGGAACCGTCTGAAGCGTTGTTGGGGCGTGACGTATCGCCTGGCTTGGTCTGATTCGACCGAGGTTGCTTGGATGCATTGGTATCGTTGTTTTCCGGGCGATCGTTGTTTTGCCCGCCCGAATCGGGTGTCGTTTGCGGTGACGGGTCTGTATTCTCACTGGGATTTTTCTCATCGGCAGACGGGGAAGCCGTTGTCGACGGGTCTGAACCCATCGGGGGTTGCGTTATGTTTTCTGCTCCAGGTCCATTTGGCGACTGTTGGCCATCCTGTGGTGAGGGGGGGGCTCCACTCGCCGGATTCTCTGCGCTGTTTGGAGAGTCTGTCCCTGGCGTAGCTTCCGGTGGTGAATTTTTCCCTGTCTGGGAGTCGTCAGTTTGTGTATTTGAAGCAGCTTCTTCGCGCAGGTAGTCCAGGATGCGTTCTATAGCTTCTCCGTCATGTGACGCGGGTTGCGGGTCGGAAGAATTATCTCCCATTGGTTCCTGATCCTCTTGGCCAGCGGTGGGAGTACCTTCTGAGTTTGTCGGATCAGCGGGCGATGGGTTTTCCTCCGACCCATTTGGAGGGCCTTCGTCAGCTGCGGAGGTCTCGGGATCCTTTTGCTGCCCATCTGATTTCTCCGAACCCGAGCCATTTGATTCCTCGGAGTTGTCTTCCCCCTCCTGGTTGGCTGAGTCCGACGGCTCGTTGGACCCGCCGGCGTTCGTTTTCGTATCGTTTGCCTCCGGTTCCGTATCGCTGGGTTGTGGTGTTTCGGAAGCTGTTTCGCTTGCCGCTGAAGTATCCGATTCGTTGCCGGCACCTTGGCCGCCGCCTGAACTGTTTGTCTTCTCGGACTTATCACCAGAATTGTTCTCGGGGCATTCAGGGTCGGATTGCGGGGGGGTGTCGGGAGGAAGGTCGGTGGTTTGCGCGGGGGGAGTAATAACGATGTAGTACCTGGGAGTCGTGCGAGAATTAGGTTTAGGAGTCGCGGTTCTAGCGTCGACTCGATTGTCTTCGGCGAGCGCCCATAACGCGATCCGATTCCCAGTTCGCAATCCCAATTTTCGGGGTTCGAACAGATAGGTTTCGACAACTTGGCCAGTGCGCCCAACTGCGTCGTCGAGAAGATCGTGTGACAGTATTGAGTCGTTACCAGCTGTGGCACGTAGCCGAATCCGACGTAAGCCATAATCGGGATCGATGGCTCGAATTTCGATTTCTTGTGTACCGTCCTCCGGTAATTCGATCTCACGTAATTTGGGGTTCAGAATCTCGATTTCCGGAACGAGGTCGCGGAGCACTTCAACCCGATAGCGGATCACTTCTTGATTGCGTTCTCCGTCGAGATTGCGGAAGCGGATACCGTACTGGCTGACTTGGAAGTCACCATTGCGACTATCCGGTAAGCGGAAGCTGCCCTCGCATTGATCCTGGTCGCATCGCATTGCGCGCGGAGAGCCGGCAAATTCCGGGGCGCTCGAAAATAATTCAATGACCGCCGAGTTGATTTTCTGATTGGCTTGGCCATGGATCGTAATTTGGGTGCCCTCAACGGCCTGAATATGAGGATTTCCGACGATGGTTTGTTTGGGTAAACGAGTGTACTCGGGAAACTCGTAATCCACTCTTTCGACAGTGATCACCGGTGTCGGAGTGACTTCCAGCACATACCGAGGGCTGACTACGTCGCCCGCACGAATCGAATAGTGGAGACTGAATTGGATGCCAGAGTTTGTCGGCGGCAGAGTTGCTTCGCGCTGCTGGGTCTTGGCATTCCATACCATTGGCAGCGTCTGGTCGACCAGCTGTCCATCGAGACTGGCATATTCAAGTGTGACCTGGTCGTCACTGCCAATCCCCGAAATTCCCGCACTGATTGTCACGAAGTGGCCCTGGTACGCGGCGCGTTCTCCGGGAGGTGCCGACGACAGGATGGGACCATTGGCTGTAGCTCGGTGGTGTTCCTGGACCATGAAAATGTCAGCTCTCGTAGGGCGCTCGATGCTTTTCCAGGGAGCTGCAACTCGCGATATGGATTGGAAAGGATCTTTGGGTGACAGGATCTTGTAGACGCCGAATAGGGTTACCACTGCGGCGAGCACGTATCCAATCTTCAGTGTTGCGCTGCGATCCACCGCATCGTCAATTGAAACGGTTGCCAAATCCGTTGCAGCCTTATGCTGCAACGCGAGAAGTACAGAGCTTTGATTGCCGCGTGTGTCAGTTCGAAACGTAAGGAAATTAATCAGACTGTTTTTCAATCTTGGTTCGCTCTGTTCGATTGCTCGGGCGGCGAAAACCGGGTTAATGCGGCGAACTGCCAGCGGCAGGATGAAACGTAATAAATAACCAGTGACGCCTGCGAGCAGTACGACGAATGCCACTGCCCGGCCCCAGGATCCAAGATCAAAAAGCCAGTGGTCCACCAGGCTAGTCCCGAACAGAAAAGCAAGGATCCCGATTGCGAGCAGCATGCAGCGGCTTAACAGGTCCGTGATTTTGACCTGTCGTCGGGCAGATCCGAGTTGACGTTCAATCAGGGTTGCATACTGATCTGCCGGCATTGTGGGCGGCGCTGTACTGTCAGTCGCCATGGGTGCTCACCGTTTTAATAGATGTGTGGCAGCGTTGTGGAGGTGCGACAAGCTTACGATAGATTCAACTACGATTGGTGAGGCTGCAAACCCATGTGGTGCCCAGTCAGGTCGGGCGTTTACTGTAAGTTGCGGACGAACCCTGCACACCCCAAAGCATGGAATACCGCAGAGCATTATCGGCACTTCTTAGTATATCCGATGAATTGAGAATCTGGCTTTAACGCGGCCCCTATGATGGGGGGCGTATTGTGTTCAGGTTGACGTCACTATTGATATTGCAATTCGGGTGTTTCTCTGAAAACTTACGCAATGCCTTGGGCGAGATTTTTGCACCGTAGAGCTTGAGTTGTCGGAGTTCATGCAGAGGTTGCAGGTGTCGCAGCGCCTTCTCTGTCAAACCGGTGTTGTTGAGATTGAGGTTGACGAGAGTTTTGAGTCGGCCGATTGGTGCCAGATGTTCGTCCTGGATTGAAGTAAATGCGAGATCCAGAGTGACGAGGCTGGAGAGTGGTTGCAGGCTGATAAGCCCAGGGCCGGTGATTTGGCAGCTGGCCAGATGAAGCGTATCCAGTCGGTATAAATGGCGCAAATGTTGCAACCCTTCATCGGTGATTTGCGTGTGTCGAAGATCTAGAAACGCGAGTTCGCTAAGATGTGCGAGTTGTGCGAGCCCATCGTCGTCTATCTGGGCGCGAAAAAGGTCGAGGCCCTGTAGTTGCCGGAGGTCGCTCAGTAAGTTCAGTTCGCGTAAAGACACGCTGCGATAAATGAATGACACGAACGTGGCATTTGCGACAAAGTCGACTCCAAATTTTCGCTCGATAAGTCCAACAAAGGGCCACGATGGTGGGTCACTGTATTTGACTTTTGCCCCTATTTTCCTGAGCTCTGTGACAGTGATCCGCTGCCGTTCGGATTTTTTCACGTAATCCGCGAGAAAGGCCATCAGCACACCGGCAACGGCGGTCAAAAGCAACAGGCCCCGTAGTGTAAAGCGTGTGCGCAGGGCACGACGTTGTGTCGGTTCAGCACCCAATCCATCCTGGATTTCAGGCCATGCTGACCGCCGGCGGTGCACGATCAGTCGCGGGCGTTTCATCGGATGCGTTACCCTGCCTTGATTGGTTGCCTGTCGTAGTCCATTGTAGTGACTTCGTGATGACCCGATACACCGACGAAGTTCGAGCCATACCGGGTTGACTGATCCGTTACCGAAATCAGTGAGTTGTTTGTATGTCTTCGTATGCCATTACCGACGTAGTTCAACTTCATCCGCAAGACAACGTTTGTGTCGCGGCTCGCAATCTCGAGGTTGGCGAGGTTATTTCTGTTGACGATCGCTCCTTTACTGTTACCGAAGAGGTGCGTTTGGGTCACAAGATTGCCCTGACTGATATTGCTAGTGGTGAACCCGTTCGTAAATATGGCCAGATTATTGGGTTCATGACTCATGAAGTTCATTCGGGTGGGCATGTGCATTCCCACAACCTGGGACTCGGAGAATTTGAGACAGAATACGCGAGTGCGACGGAGATTCCTCCGACGCCCGATCCGCTCACTGGAAGAACGTTTCAGGGGTACCGCCGGGCTGATGGAAAGGCCGGAACACGTAACTACCTGGCAGTCATTTCGACCGTGAATTGTTCGGCATCGGTAAGTAAATACGTTGCGGAACGGTTTGACTCAGCTGCTTTGAAGGAATTTCCAAATGTTGACGGTGTTGTTGCCTTTAAACACAACACTGGGTGCGGCATGCAATTTGGTGGCTTGAATCACCAGTACCTAAATCGCGTAATGGGAGGAATTGCCCGTCACCCGAATATCGGCGCGTACCTGTTGATTGGATTAGGTTGTGAGCAGGGTGCGATGGGCTATTTGATGGAAGACCAACGGCTGATCCAAATCGAAGGAACTGGATCATCGGTAGAAAGACCTCCAGTGTTTTCGATGCAAGACATGGGCGGAACAGTACGCACCGCTGAGGCTGCTATCGAAAAGGTTGCGGAACTATTGCCTCAGGCTAACGACGCTCAACGCGAGCCAATTTCGGCCAGCGAAATCATCTTGGCAACGGAGTGTGGAGGCTCAGACGGGAATTCGGGGATCACAGCGAATGCTGCTCTGGGTTGCGCCTCTGATATGATCGTGGCCAGTGGTGGAACTACGATCTTGGCGGAAACATCTGAGATTTACGGCGCGGAACACTTGCTCACTCGTCGTGCTCGAACACCGGAGGTTGCGGAGAAGTTGCTTGAGCGCATTGAGTGGTGGAAGTGGTATGCAAAAACGTTCGGGGCTGAACTTGATAACAATCCGTCAGTGGGAAATAAGGAGGGTGGGTTGACGACAATCGCGGAGAAATCGCTTGGCGCAGTTGCTAAAGCTGGTTCTTCTGCCTTGGAAGAAGTTTACCACTATGCCGAGCCGGTTACTTCAAAGGGATTCGTAGTGATGGATACGCCCGGGTTCGACCCTCCTAGCGTAACGGGGATGGTCGCCGGGGGTGCCAATGTTTGTGTGTTTACGACTGGCCGCGGCAGTTGTTTCGGATGCAAGCCGACTCCCTCGATCAAGGTTGCTAGTAATTCGCCGATGTTTGAACGCATGCGCGACGATATGGATATCGACGCTGGAACTGTATTGGCGGGACGAACTGTGGAGCAAGTCGGTGCAGAGATTTACGACAAAATCCTGGCTGTTGCGAGTGGTGAGCAGCCCAAGAGCGAGCAACACGGGATCGGTGACGAGGAGTTTGTGCCCTGGGTGGTCGGCCCGGTACTGTGATTCGCTTCGGACTCGTATTTGCCACTTGCTCGACGTTTACCACGAAAGCTGCTTCTGGTTTTGGTCGATAGGCTACCTGTAGAGGTCGTTGTGGCCAGGGAGCCTCTGTCTGGTTGACTCTTGACCAGGATCCAGTGCGCACGCTTGGCGGGGGTTAGAATAGCGACGGGCATATCTCGGCATGGAGTCCTGCGATGCAAATTGGTGTGGCCGTACGATCGTCTGAAACGCGTTCGTTGCCCAGGCGGGGCTTTCTTCAGCATGCGGCAGGCGGCATTGGCGCTGCAGCCTGGACGACATTACTGCAGGGGCAATCTCAGCAGGCTGGAGCTGCGAGTTCGTTGCGAGGGCGTCCTTCTTTGGCGCGGGCGAAGAGGGTCATTTTTCTGCTGCAGTCGGGTGCGCCATCGCAGCTGGATCTATTTGACCCCAAGCCTCGGCTCCGGCGCGAGCATGGTCAAGATTTGCCGGCTTCCGTCCGCATGGGACAGCGGTTGACGAGTATGACTTCGAATCAGCGTTCCAGGCCGATTGTCTCGTCGATGTTTCGATTTGCTCGCCATGGTTCGTCTGGAATGAACCTTAGTGAACTAGTGCCCAAGACGGCACAGATTTGTGATGAGATTTGCCTGGTACGGTCACTTCACACAGATGCCATCAACCACGACCCGGCAATCACTTTTATGCAGACGGGAAGTCAGCAGGCTGGACGTCCCAGTATTGGAGCGTGGTTGGGATATGGCTTGGGAGCTGAAAACGAGAACTTGCCGCATTTTGTTGTCATGATCTCGGGAGGCAGTCCTGGTGATCAACCACTGTTCGGCAGACTGTGGAGTGCGGGGTTTCTTCCCAGCCGCCATCAAGGCGTGAAGTTTCGCGGTGGTCGTGAGCCGTTATTGTATCTTTCGAATCCAGCCGGCATTGACCCACAAATGCGCCGACGTCTGCTTGATGCGCAGACGCAGTTAAATCGTTTGCAGTTTGAACGGTATGCTGACCCCGCAATCCAGTCGCGTATCGAACAGGCGGAGTTGGCGTACCGGATGCAAACTTCTGTCCCCGAATTGACAGATCTTTCAGCAGAGTCACGCTCTACACTTGCGCTTTATGGAGAAGCTGCGCGGACCCCTGGGACTTATGCGGCAAATTGTCTCTTGGCGCGCCGTCTGATTGAGCGTGGTGTGCGTTTTGTTCAACTATTTCACCGGGGTTGGGATCACCATCTTAATCTCCCAACTCGAATCCAAGGCAAATGTCGTGAAACAGACCAGGCATCGGCGGCACTAGTGCTGGATTTGAAGCAGCGTGGATTGTTAGAGGACACTTTGGTCGTTTGGGCAGGTGAGTTTGGCCGGACTGCTTATTGCCAAGGTGAATTGACTGCTGAAAACTATGGTCGTGATCATCATCCACGGTGCTTTTCCGCCTGGTTAGCAGGTGGAGGAATCCGGCCAGGGTTCGTTTATGGAAAAACCGACGAGTTTTCGTACAACATTGTTGAGAATCCGGTCCATGTGCACGATCTACAAGCGACGATCTTGGCTTGTCTAGGGATCGACCATGAACGACTGGTCTACCGCTTCCGTGGCCGTGACTACCGTCTCACAGATGTCGCTGGCCAGGTTGTTAACGACATCTTGCTTTAAGCTGTGATGAGCTGATGTTTGACTGAGGTTAGGTTGCCGTTATCCGTTGGATAACCGCCTCGGTGAAGTCTTGCGTAGTGAGCGAGCCTCCCAGGTCACGGGTCGTTTGTTGTTCGAAAAGTGCCTGGTTGTATGCATGCTTGAGTCGGGTCGCCGCGGTTTTGCAGGCGTCGTCGCCACGTGTATCGTTGAGATAATTTAGCATCATCACGGCCGACATTAACAGTGCGAGAGGGTTTGCAATACCTTGGCCAGCGATGTCGGGAGCGGATCCATGTACTGCCTCGAAAACGGCCTGGTCGTCTCCGAAATTAGCTCCAGGGACTACACCCAGGCCACCTACCAGGCCTGCGCAGAGGTCACTTACGACATCACCATAGAGATTTTCCAGCAAGAGGATGTCGAATTGCGTGGGGTCCTGAACGAGTTTCATGCAGCCGGCATCGATGATCGCTTCTTCATATTGGATGTTCGGGTAGTCGTGTTCGTGGACGTGTCTCGCACATTGGAGGAACAAGCCGTCCGTCATTTTCATGATGTTAGCTTTGTGGAAGACGGTGATTTTTTCGCGTCTACGTTTTGTCGCGAAGCGGAAGGCCCATTGAGCGATACGTGTGCAAGCTGATTCAGTTGCCACTTTCATGCTCATCACAGCATCGTCAGTTACCTGATTTTCTACCCCGCTGTAAAGTCCTTCAGTGTTTTCTCGAATTACGATCAAGTCGACGTCCTCAAAGCGGCTGGAGACACCGGCCAAATTTCGCACCGGACGAACCGCGGCGTACAGGCATAGTTGTTTGCGCAACTGGACGTTGACGGACTGGAAGCCTTTGCCGACTGGTGTGGTACACGGACCTTTTAGTGCGACGCCAAAATGTTGGATCGCTTCCAGGGTGTCGGCAGGTAATGCGTCCTGACCGTTTTCAAGTGCGGTCAGTCCAGCTGTGAATGGAGTGAAACTGACTGGTGCCTCCGCGGCTTCCAGAATACGGACGACTGACTCTGCAACCTCGGGGCCAATTCCATCACCGGGAATCAAGACGACCTGATGGTGTGTCATAGGTATTTCTGATGCAAAGAGGAAAAGCCAATCGGCTGGGAATGGTGGTCGCGTGCCGTGGCTGGATTTCTTTGCAGATGGCCACGCGGTTGCATTTTAGCTCTGTTCCAGCGCCTCGGGTTGGCCGAGGGAAATGTCTGATTGGGCAGCGTCAATAAAGTCAGACAGTCGGTGGGAATGACAACATAGCGAAGAGTGAACGCTGCCAACAGCACAGCTCTCCAAACTAACCTGTTTCACCCAAAACTGACCATACCAGCGGCCAAGAAATGGGCCAAACACCTGGTTTCGATGTGCTGTACACGCGGTACGTGGTGTAAATCACAAGCAAGCCTGCCGCAAAACACACCAATTTCCGCATTACACGCCTTCGACGCGACGACGTGAGGATAGCGTTTCTGGCGATTTCGTTTGCCAAACTTCTCAGTGGGGCGAGGGAAGCCTGGTTCGTATTCTCGCGACCGCGCGCGGTTGTGAAGCGGAGTTCGCGTGAATGTTGCTTTGCGTGTTGCGAGTGAGGCTTCAATCCAATTTCTGATGGTGTTGCCTCCGGATCCGATGGAAAACAAGAATCGGGGGCACCGCGTCTACTGGAAACGGTACTTTCCCGGTTTGTTTTCGAGACCGCAGGGGGACCATTTTGCAGGCTCGTCAAGTAAGCCGCCATCGTCGTTAGCTGGAAATGTGGATCGGAGTTCACGAGTGATTCATCTGTGGCCAAATGCTTGCTGTCACCATCGTCCGCAAACAGGTTTGTGCTACCGGGCGGAGCTAATGAAACCCCCTTGGTGGTCGTTCCTTCGGTGGTGGCGCCAGTACGAGACTGTGGGCCCGCGGCGGTTCGCTGTAGAGCTTGCTGGGCATCAACGTAATCAGGCATGGAAAGCACTCGGTCAATGAGTCACAGGAACGCTGCAAATCCGCTTGTGTTAGATCTAGCTGTAGGGGCTTTGATTCACGGAGAGTTGTACAAATCAGTGTCTGGTCCATATGGCTTGACAGATTCACCCTGTCTGACATCTCTACGTCGCGATGGGAAGCCAGTCAAATTTCGCAAGTCAGGGGATTGGTTGGTGACTTTGACCCCTGTTCGTGCTCACCGTGCGATGAAACATGGCGAAATGTCACAAAAACGGTTGTATCTCTGTGCCGGATGTGTCGATTATCGAAAGACAACCGGTGAGGACGATTGTTCCAGGGGGTGTGATTGCAGTAGAGCTACGACAAGCAGGGGCGGGTGAACCTCGTATCTCTACGGTCGAATGCTCGCTTTATATCTGCCGGGCGCAGTCCCAGAAGATCCTTGTTGGATTTGCAAGTAACTAGGGGGGGAAGGCGTTACGTCACGTTGCTTGGGTCGAGATACGAGCCTTCGTGTGCGGTTCTATTTCGTCCGCCTTGCGCCGTAATGCGCACTATAGTTTTTTGCCGCTGTATCACGGTCGTTGTGGAGTGAAGTGGCAATGACCGGCGGTTTTGCATCCGTTTATCTGTGACGTGCGTTAACGTTGAATCGTGAAGGTAGAGGCTAATATGTCACGAAACGAAGCAATTCAGGGCTTGGGACAGATATTGATCCGCCGCCGAGACGCCCTTCGTAAGGCGTTGGCAGGCGACTTGAGTTCCTTGCAGGCGCTACGCGATCAATCGCGAGGTGATGTTCTTGACGCCGCGTTAGATAACGCGCACGACGAAATTAACTCTCAACTGGCTGAGGTAGAGAGTCGCGAATTGGCCCAAATCGAGAATGCACTGGAACAAATGCGCGAAGGTCGCTATGGCCTTTGCCAAGGTTGTGAGAAACCAATTCCGTTGGCTCGAATGCAAGCACTGCCTTATGCGATTTTGTGCATTGAATGTCAGCAAGAGATTGAGAAGTCGGGAGGAGATCTTGGCGACAGTTCGGATTGGGGGAGGTTGCTTGACCCTGCCTCAGCCGAAGGCGAAGTCATGATTAGCGATCTGGAGATGGACGCGACCTGATTTGCGTTTTCACTTACTGCGCGACGACGGGTGCAATTTCTTCGGCCGGATTCAGAGCCCACTTGCAGGTCGCGCAGCTTGTGCGTGGTTCTGTGTGGTCGCGTCCCACTGCAGCCATGTAACGTGCCAGGATTTCGTTGCCACTCGCGCGATTGACTCTGCTCCAGCCGATGGCTTGCAGGAACTTACCATGCGACGAAGTGCAAAGTGCCGGGTTGATAAGGTACTCCGCGCAACGTTGATCGCATTTGTGCTGGCGGTACTGGGACTGCGGGGCTTCGCCCAGCAACCAGCTGCGCTCGTTGGTCAGGACGACCGAGAGCGTCTCTACAGCGAAATCCAAGCAGAAGTTGCGACAATTCGCCGTCAGGGCAGTTTGCTCAAGAAAGTAATTCAATATGTGAGACCGTCCGTGGTCCACGTTGAGAGTCGGAAGCCAGCCGACAGGACAGGACTGGACCGGGATGTTGCAGAGGCTGGATCAGGAGTCATCATTAAGAGAAGGAACTCTTTTTATGTGCTGACAAATTGGCATGTGATTCGAAACTCAGCCAGGTCTGACATTGTTGTCGCTTTGGCCGATGGCAGGCGGCTTCAGCCAACGAGGATTGAAAAGGATGAGATCACCGACATTGCCGTAATGAGAGTTGCTGCAGCGCGTTTGGTGCCAGCACAGCTGGGGGACAGTCGGGCTGCGGAAATTGGTGACTTTGTACTGGCATTCGGTAGCCCGTTTGGTTTGAATCACTCAGTGACCTTCGGAATTATCAGTGCAAAAAACCGCCGCGATCTAACATTAGGGTCTGAAGTCGAGCTGCAAGACTTCGTGCAAACGGATGCCGCAATCAACCCCGGTAACAGCGGCGGCCCGTTATTGAATTTGCGTGGTGAAGTCATTGGAATCAACACCGCGATTGCAAGTAGTAGTGGCGGAAGCGAGGGAATTGGTTTCGCCATTCCAATTCGTTTGGCGAACGAAGTCGCCGAGCAGCTGATTGACCATGGCAGCGTCACACGCGCTTTTTTAGGTGTCCATCTGGATAGTAGCTATGACGCGGATGCCGCTCGTGAGTTAGGTTTGTTGAGCCCAGGTGGTGCGCGGATCAAATTGGTGACAGAGAATTCGGCGGCTGCGAATGCCAAGCTTACGCCAGATGATGTGATTCTTCAGTTTGATGGCGTGAAAATTGAAGACGACAATCACTTGATCAATCAAGTGAAATTGACTCCAGTTGGCTCCAGGGTTGAGGTTGTCGTTTTGCGAAACACCAGGCGCATCGTGGTTCAAGTCCAAATGGGCGCTCGTGATGGATAGTAGAGGCACGCTCCAGGCAATGGCTACTGCGCACCAGGTACGGCGCCAGCCATGCCTGGCATTGTCGCCGCAGGTCTTCTGGCACTCGCAGAAGAACAACGAGCAGGAGGCATTATTACTACTGCCATTCGAACATTCCTGGAGTGCGATGGCCGGAGCATTGCAAGGGACTGGCGCATGCCGGGCTAGCCAATAAGGCCGCCTTCCTGTGGCTGCAACCTTCACGGCATGAGACGGAAGCCCGGGCGACTAGCTCATCTGGGTGGACCGGCAGCTTTCTTGCTTTCCTTCTGCTACGCCAAACGCTTGTTGCGGTAGGCTCCGTCTCGTGTTGCTGGTTAATCAATCGGTCAATAAAGCCACTGGCCGTTCTACTATTTAAACGCCGTCTGCTCACAGTTTTTGGTACTGCAGAAACAGTGTTACTGCCAGACTTTAGTTACTGCCAGACTTTAAGAGCAATGCGCGCCAGCGGTGTCAGATTCTCAACTGGACCTGAAGCCAGTCCGGGATGACGGCAAAACCGCTGCCCAGCTTTTGCTGTTGGGCAGTACTACGAGGCAATCGGGGGATTGATGTGACGAAAATAGCGATAAGTGTGCCGAAGTCAGGTGTTTGATCACCTGATATGTTGACAGAATTGCGATAAGGAGCTGGTACAAAGCTGGAATTCCTGGGACAATGAAGGAGTACGCGCAAACTCGTTATGAACGTTTCAACACAGTCGTCAGAACTACCGCGGTTTCTGCATTAAGAGGAACGATCGATGTCTGCCACCCGAGTGATGTCATGGTCGATTACGTTGCTTCTTCTGGTTGTGATTCAATTGCTTTCCCCCGTGGCTTCTGCGCAGCGTCGCGGCAGCGATCGTGGCCGAGGTGAACGGAGCGATCGCGGCCGGGGTGAACGAAGTAGTCGTGGCTGGGGTGGACGAGATCGCGGTGGCTGGGGTGGACGAGATCGCGGTGGCTGGGGTGGACGAGATCGCGGTGGCTGGGGTGGCAGTCGTGGTGGGCGTGAACGCGGTGGTCGCGGTGGATTTGATCCCAGCAGCTTTCTCCGGCGGTTAGACCGCAATGGTGATGGAACATTGGATGCCAGCGAACAGGAAGGGCCAGCACGGTTCATTCTGGATCGCATGCGCGACCGTATTCCCAATCTGCCTCCGGCTGGACGACCAATTTCCATCGAACGATTGGCACGCGACATACGTGGGGGCGGACGCGAAGAACGGTCGAGTGCGTCCTCGTCTGCAGTTGAGCCATTAGTGCCCGGGTTTGGAATTGATGAGCTGAATGAGCCCCCGTTGGGGTTTGGGCCAGAGCAGGAAAAATTTAGTGTTGAAAAGACTCCGGAAGATATTACCGAAGCAGAAAATACGCTTTCGCGTTACGATCGAAATCAAGATGGCGTTTTGGATCAGGATGAGATTCGCAGGGTGCGTTGGCGTTCCGGTTGGGAACAACACGACCGAAATGGAGACGGCAAACTAACCCGTATGGAACTTGCGACCCGATATGCGATTCAGCGCACCGACGAAGAAGGAAGTTCGGGTTCTCGGCGATCGTCGACAGGACGCAGTGACCGTGGACGCAGTGACCGTGGACGCAGTGACCGTGGACGCAGTGACCGTGGACGCAGTGACCGTGGACGC